>JALSMF010000433.1 GCA_026987795.1 Bacteroidales bacterium | reverse complement strand
AAAAGCACATTTGCGGAACCAAAAACTTATCGTGAAAAAGCAAAACCAATATTTTCGGATGATGAAGTGAAGGAAAATAAAAAAGCGATAATATCTAAGAAAAACAAGGCATTATTTACTCATAATCAAACAATTAAAAATTCAAACAATAATGTTCTTGCGTTTGACGATAATGAGTCTCAGAACATTTACAATTTTCATTACGGTATAAAAATACCGATACCGGAAATGAAAAATGAGACTCTTATCTCAAACATTTCAAAATCAATACCTGTATACGTAAACAGCACTCCGGTAATATCTGCAGTTAATTATCAGAAAAAAGAGCCGTTGCTTGATAAAAATAAAATGTGGATGTATGCAGAAAAAGGTGTAAAAATATGGAAAAAATTAACAGGTGATGATATTGAATTGAGAAATGTATATACTGATGACGGAAATATAGAGGAGATAAATTTTATTGCATCTAACTTTCAGTTCAGAAAAACTTATGCCAAAAAATAAATTTTAACATAGACTAAAACATATAAAAAATGAAACGATTAAACGGCAAGATACTTTTAATTTTTCCGATAATATTATTTTCGGCTTTTGTGTCAGTTTCTCAGACAGACACGACAGAACTGAATGTCGGGAAGAAAAAACTGATAATAATAGATAAAAAAACACAAAAAGAAAACGCAATTTATAATCTTGAAAAAGGAAAAGAATCTTTTGAAAAACAAATTGCCGAAACTGAAAAAACTATTGAGGAGCATAAGACAATAATAGATAAATTATATTCTGAAATTGACTCATTAAGAAAAATAAGCGGAAACAAAAAAAGTGAAAGCTTGTCTGACTTATCCGGTAATATCAAGAAAGAACTTATTGACAGCATACAGTCTGAAATACAAAAAGAAGCAGAAAAAATTAACGGCAAAAGTGAAATAAAAGTTGTAATAATTGAAAAAAACAATGACGAATTAGAAAAAATCATAGAAAAAAAGATTAATCAACTATTGTATGAGCAAGAAATAGAAAAATTAGAAGCGGAAATAGAAAAACAAAAACTTTTAATAGAACTGGAACAAAAAAAACAGCAAGCATTTTCTGACGGAATAAAAGATATAGACAGAGGTATTGCAGAAATAAAAAACAATATTCGCAGTTTGGACAAAGACCTGTATTCCGAAACAGAAAAGAGAACTCTCAGAGAAATAAATACCGGAAATATTTATAATTCAGAATTCAATGCACACTGGGCAGGATTTGAATTCGGCTTTTTAAACTTCCTTAATGCACAGAAAAAACTTGCTTCTTCCGAAGAATTAGACTATATGGAATTTATCCCCGAAAAAACTATGAGATACCGTCTGAATATAATAGAGTACGATATTTCTCTCGGCAAAAATAACAAAGCCGGCATTGCAACAGGAGCGGGACTCGAATGGAACAGTATTGCTCTAAGGCAAAACGTTGATCTTTTTGAAGATGAAGACGGTATAATTCGTGCTGAGTATATTAACCCTTCAGATATAAAATATAAAAAAAATAAATTTAATGCGGTCTATATTGTGATACCCTTAATAATTGAAGCACAAATACCGGTAAAACACCGTAAAATGTATATGGGAGCAGGAATTACCGGAGGGGTAAGAACATGGTCTAAACAAAAACAAAAATATGAAATCAACGGACAAACCTATAAAAATAAAAAAGTTGATGACTTTCAACTGTCATCTTTCAAATACGGAGCAACGGCAATAATCGGCTACGGAGATATAGGAATGTTCATTAATTGCGATTTTACATCGTTGTTTAACGAAGGTGCAGGTCCTGAAATATTTCCTGTTTCTGTCGGCTTAAAAGTCGTTGATTTTTAGGACTAAGAAATTTAATAAATAAAAAAAACTTTGCATTTAAACATTAGAATGCAAAGTTTTTTTTATTTTTAAACTTTCAAATTAAAATAACTCTTTTTATTTGTATCAAAAGTCTTTACAACTTGTAATAAAAGTAATTTTAATTGAGGCAGAACTATTAAAAGATGTATAACTGAAAAATTGCACGAGTTTTGTAACAACATAATAAATTTGTCGGTATAAAATCGTTCAGTCTCTTGACTCAGAATAAAAAATTAAAATATATTATGAAAAAAATATCAGGATTTTTATTTATAGTTTTTTTCTTTTTAAATATTGCGTACTCTCAAGTTAATAAAAACGGCTTACCCTTTATAATTAAGTACAGCGATAAAGATTACGGTGAAGCCGGGCAAATATGGGCAATAGAGCAAGATAGCAGAGGTGTAATGTATTTCGGGTCAAACTACGGGCTGAAAACATACGACGGTAAAAATTGGAAAAGTTACAATATTCCGCACAGCACAATTTTACGTTCTATGACTACCGATAAAAAGGGAACGGTTTATTACGGAGCTGAAGGCGACTTCGGTGTCATATTAAATGATGAGAGAGGACAATTAGACTTTCACTCATTATATCTTGACAAATACAGCGGTGATAGTATTGACTTTGAAACGGTGTGGAAAACTTTAATTGCAGGAGACAAAATATATTTCCAGACATTTAATGCTTTGTTTTATACCGAACTGCCTCTGAAATTTGAAAATGACAGCTTAATTAATAAGATAACAAAAATAAAACCTGACGTTTTATTTCATCTTTCGTTTTCTGTTAACGATGAGTTTTATATAAGAGAGTGGGAGAAAGGATTATGTAAAGTAGTGAACGGAAAATTAGAGTTAATTCCCGGAGGAGAACAATTTGCCCTGTTGAGAGTATACGTTATGCTTCCGTTCGATGAAAACCGCATACTGATAGGAACAAGAGAGAAAGGATTTTTTCTTTACGATTTTACCGCCAAGGAAAATGCAATAAAACCGTTTCCCCTTGAAAATGACCAAGAAATAATTAACAGTGCAATTTATAACGGTGTTAAATTACAGGACGGAAATTTTGCCGTAGGAACAATAGCCGACGGAATTTTTATTTTTGATAAAACCGGAAAGTTTGTAAATCACTTCAATGATAAAACCGGTTTATCCAAGTCTTATGTCCTTACAATGTATCAAAACGAAAAAAATGCCGATGCACCCTTATGGTTTTTTCAACAAGATAAAGGTATTTACAAAATAGACTTGAGCAGTCCTTTCACATACTGGGATAATACAACAGGCTTGGAAGGAATTGTAAACGATATAGAATACTTTGAAGGTAAACTTTATTTTGCTGCAGATAACAGTTTGTTCTATTTAAATATGAATACGGTAATGCCGCATTTTGTCAGAATATATTCTGAAAATGAAAATATATGGAATCTTTATAAATTCAAAATACCGGGAGAGAACAAGTATAAACTAATGATGGGAAGCTTTTCCGGAGTCTATGAAGTTAAAGATACCGTTGTATCAAATATTGCAGAAGTTCGGGATGTCTTTTCAATGTATCAGTCAAAAAAAGACTCCTCTGTTTTATTTATAGGAAGTGCCGAAGGTTTTGCATATACAAAATTTGAAAAAGATAAATGGCAACCGCCTGTTAAAAAAGAAAATTTTAACCTTCAGGTAAAAAGCATTTTTGAAAACGATGAATATATAGCACTGGGAGTTGTAAGCCAAGGGGTTCAATTACTGAACAATTTTGCAGATGAAAATCCGTGCCTTTTGGACTCCTCGCAAGGACTGCCGATGGTAGGATATGACTTTTTTCTGAGGAACATAAAAGACTCAACGGTTATTATTTCCGGAGCAGGCTTATATGTCATAAAAGATTCAGCGACAGTAAAACCCTTCTCTCTTTTCGGTAAAGAATACTGCAATAAAGAAAACGGGGTATATACATTCTTTGAAGGTAATGATTCTTACTGGATGTCTGTTTACTCTAATGATCCTCAAAACCTTAACCATAGGCTCATACGTTTTACAGACAAAGAAAAACTGATAAAAGACAGCATTTTTGCCAAAAAACTTCCTCCGAAATCAACCTTGTGTATATACGGTGACGAAAGCAGTGTCTGGATAGGCAGCGAAGGCGGATTGTTTAAATTTGACAAAACAAAACACAAAAACTATAAAGTAGCATTTAATACTATTATAACAAGAGTTACTACATCTGATGATTCGATATTATTTTACGGAAATTTCTCAGAAGAACAAGACAGCATATATGCAACAACACTGAAACAACCGGCATACTCCGTTCCCGTTCTTACATTTAAAAACAATAAACTGATTTTTGAATGGGCAGCACCTTTTTTTGAAAAAGAAGAAGAAACGGAATACAGTTACAGGCTTCTCGGAGAATCTGACGAATGGTCAAAGTGGTCAAAGAAAACAGATACAAGATTTACCAATTTGTATGAGGGAGAATATACATTTGAGGTAAAAGCCAGAAATCTCTATAATACGGAAAGTACCGTTGCCCGATATAGCTTTACGGTTCTTCCTCCGTGGTACAGGACAATATGGGCATATATAATTTTTACGATAGCCGGTATTCTGCTTATCTTATTAATTATTAAATTATACACAAAGAAGCTAAAAAGAGAAAATGAAAAACTTGAACAAATAGTTAAAGAAAGAACAGCCGAAATTCGTATGCAAAATGAAGAAATAACGGCTCAAAGAGATGAGATTCAGGCACAAAAAGAACAGGTAGAGAAAGCAAAGGAAAAAATAGAAAAACAACAAAAAAGCATAATGGACAGTATTCATTATGCAAGTCGTATTCAAGAGGCGGTACTCCCGCCCGATGAATATCTTGATGAAATACTCGGAGAACATTTTGTACTGTTTAAACCTCGAGATATTGTAAGCGGAGACTTTTATTGGGCTACAAAAAGAGGAAATAAAACAGTTATAGTAGCAGCAGATTGTACCGGACACGGAGTTCCGGGTGCTTTTATGAGTATGTTGGGTATGTCTTTCCTTAATGAAATTGTAAATAAAGAAGGTATTTTACAGGCAAATGTTATATTAAACAGGTTAAGAGAAAATGTAAAAAAATCGCTGCGACAAACAGGAAAAGAAAATGAAGCAAAAGACGGAATGGATATTGCCGTTTGTATTATTGATAAAACTGAAATGAAAATGCAATTTGCCGGAGCCTATAATCCGTTACTTATTATCAGAAACGGAGAAATTTCCCGCATAAAAGCAGACAGAATGCCTATAGGCATTTATTTAAGAGAAAAAGAATCATTTACAAATAATATTATAGATATTCAAAAAGGAGACTTACTTTATATCTTTTCTGACGGGTACGTAGACCAGTTCGGCGGTAAAAACGGTTCAAAGATACGTTCGGCAAATTTTAAAGAAATATTATTGGCAAATCATAAAAAATCTCTTGACGAACAAAAAGCCGCACTTGTGAAGTTCTTGGAAGAATGGATGAATCATACAGATAATGTCGGAAGAAAATTTAAGCAAGTCGATGATATCTTAGTAATCGGAATTGAAATATAAATTATTGTAAAAATAACTCAGCCCCGGTTTTTATCGGGGTTTTTTATTACTTAAAAATATTTTTAGACTTTTAGACCAAAACATATAAAAGATATGAAACTTACCCGAAAAAAGAAACTTGAAAGAAACAGAATAATTAAAACAGCCGGAGGAGTATTTAAAAAATACGGTTTCAGAAAAACAACAATGAACGATATTGCACATGCATCAGGAAAAGCAAAAAGTTCTGTTTATTATTACTTTAAATCTAAAAGTGAAATTTATAATGCAGTTATTTTTTCGGAAGGCAGGCAATACCGAAAAAAAGTTTTAAATACGATTAAAAAACTAAAAACACCGGAGGACAGGCTGAAGGCATATATTATTATTCGTTTACAAACAGATAAAGTTTATACAAACTTTTATTATGCAATGAACAGCTATACAGATGAAAATGATTTCATTAAACGACTTAAGATTATTTACGATAAAGAAGAATTCAGAATTTTCAGCAGTATTCTTAATTACGGTGTAGAAAAAGGATTCTTTAAAATCTATGACATAAAATATGCAGCAGTAGGCATTGTTACGGCGATGCGAGGAATTGAATCTGTCCTTCTGCATCAACACGAAAATACGGAAACAGAAGAAGCTGTTGATAATATTCTGCAAATTATTCTCTACGGAATCATAAAACGTTAAATGTTTTATATAAAAATCAAAACATACAGTACTATTTTCTCAAATTATGAAACTAATATTCCCAGAAATCCCGTTTTTTGTTTAGCTCTTGCATTTCTCTCAATGTTTCTTTCGGGATGTTTTCAAGGAAAGACGGATGCTGTTCTATCGCAAAAGAAATTTTCTCAACAATTTCCTCAACACTTTCATTTTCGTAATCAATATCAAGAGGTTGTTTTATAACCATTGATTGTAAAATCCCTCGCTTCTTTATAAAAAGACCCTTCTTGTCAAAAGAACGCCTGAAACCGTCAATAACAACCGGGACAACAACAGGCTTATAGTTTTTTATTATATGAGCAGTTCCCTTTCTTATTGGCATCCATGGCTTTACGGTTCCTTGAGGAAATGAGATAACCCACCCGTCACGTAAAGCTTTTCCTATATTTTCTGTATCAGACGGATTAACGGGACGCTTGATTTCTTCCCCTTTTTCACGCCAGGTTCTGCGGACGGTAACAGCTCCGGCATAAGCAAAAATTCTGGGCAAAAGTCCTTTCCTCATTGTTTCCGTAGCGGCAACAAAATACACATTAAGTTTCGGTTTGCGTAAATACTTCAAAGGTCTTTTTATGTTATCTGTATTTCCCGTAAGGGAAGCATTAAAAACATGAAGCATAGCCGCAACATCTGCAAAATATGTCTGGTGGTTGGAAACAAATAAAACCCCTTTGTCCGG
>JALSMF010000432.1 GCA_026987795.1 Bacteroidales bacterium | reverse complement strand
CTAATTTGCAATGATATTCATTGTCTTGGAACTGTGTTCAATACGTCAAAGATACAAAATGAAAGCAATTCACAACTTCTACCTGAAAAATATTTTATTCTATAAAACTGTGTTCAATACGTCAAAGATACAAAATGAAAGCAATTCACAACAATTCATTCATTGTTTTTCCACTCAACCAACTGTGTTCAATACGTCAAAGATACAAAATGAAAGCAATTCACAACAATTTAAATTTATTTTTATTTAATAAACTAACTGTGTTCAATACGTCAAAGATACAAAATGAAAGCAATTCACAACTACTAACTCTAAATTATGCCTGACAATTTACTGTGTTCAATACGTCAAAGATACAAAATGAAAGCAATTCACAACCAGTTAATGAAGATACGCTAACTCCTACAAACTGTGTTCAATACGTCAAAGATACAAAATGAAAGCAATTCACAACTTATGCAACACACAGAGCTGTTCAACATCAACTGTGTTCAATACGTCAAAGATACAAAATGAAAGCAATTCACAACAAAGCAACCGTACAAAAATTTCAATAGAAACTGTGTTCAATACGTCAAAGATACAAAATGAAAGCAATTCACAACTCGCTGCTTCTGTAACTTGACCAAGTGCTGACTGTGTTCAATACGTCAAAGATACAAAATGAAAGCAATTCACAACTTCTTCAAGCATATTAGTTCTATCCGTCATACTGTGTTCAATACGTCAAAGATACAAAATGAACTGAGCGGAGCGACCTCACGAACGAAGTGAGTAAAGCAATTCACAACTAAACCCGAGAGAACAAAAAATATACGAAGAACTAAAAAAACGCAAAAATAATTTGCAATCTTTTTGTAAAAATTGTAACATTGCAAAACAAACCGATACCGATTTGGGCGGTTTGGCGGGTAAAAGCGGTTACCGTTGGAAAAAGCAAATGAGCGGAAAAGAAGTAATCGCAATGCTTAAAAAAAACGGTTGGGAACATAGAATGACAACCGGAAGTCATTATATGATGTTTAAAAACAGTAAACGATGCCCTGTGCCGTTTCACTCTGTTATAAAGAAAGGGGACACTCGGAAACATTAAAAGAATAGTTAAAGATGCAGAACAATATTAAATATTCATACGGTTATTATAAAGATGGTAATTATTACATTATAGAATGTTTGAACAATTATGAGTTATTTGGGCAATCTGAAAGTAAGGAAGATATTTTAAAAAATGCCGTTGATTTTACTACCGGAATAATTAAATTATGTTTAGTTGATAAAGTTCCTTTTCCTGATAATAAAAGTTTAGTCAGAAATAGGTCTAAATACGAAAAAGTTTTTAACCTTTATTTTGATGCTAAAACCAGTAAATATATTCAAAAACAATCCGAGAAAGTATAAAACAAAAGCCCGGCAAATTGTCGGGCTTTTTTATTTTACTTCGGGCATATTTTTAAGCATCTTAATCATTTTTCGGAACACTAAAACATTTAAAACACAAAGCCAGCCTACAGCTTGCGAAACCCAAAATTTCCAACCAGATAAAGCATAAAACGATACGACAAGCAATACCAAAGGCAGCAAAAACGACAATATTTTATGATACGTTTTAATGTGCCTTTATCCTTTGCTTTTTGGTATTTGTTAAATTGATGTTAAACCCGGCGTGTCTTAAAGACACGCCGAGTTTAAAGCATAAAGATGTTGTAAAAAAAGAATTTTTGTAAGTCATTGCTGTATCAGTCATCCGATGACTGTCAGACTTTTAAATACTGAACTGCGGATTTAAGGTAAAAAATAATTTAGGTGTTGTAAAGCATAAATAAGAATTTGGACAACTGTTTCTTTTTTTTTTCCTTTGCATACTGTATGCATACACAAAATTATTTAATTAATTATTAACATTTTAAAAACACCAAAAAATGAAAAAAGTATTTTTAGTGCTTACGGCAAGCGTTATTTTAACAGGAATGTTTTTTTATCGGCTGTAAAAAAGAAAAAATTTTGGAATCGAAAAATTCAGAAATTATTAAACCTGTTGAAAATTTTTCCATTACATTCAAAACTGCTGACGGAACATTTTTAACAAATGATGAAAATTTTATTAATAGTAGCGATAGAATTAACAATGCTTTATCTGTATTAAATAACTCAATATCCAAAAAGAAATCATTAGGTGACGTGAATTTTACAATAAGTGATGAGGGTAGAATTATTTCAATAAAAATAACTTAATTTTAAAAAATTTAATTATGGATATACCATTTTATAAAACGATTTTTTCTCAGATATTTATGACTGTTTATACTATAGTCGGAATTTTTACGGCAATTATTTGTTATAAATTGAGTAATAAAAAACATTTACGGAAAGTAACTTGGACAATATTGGGCTATTTATTCCCTGTTATTCCATATATATATCTGAAATTAAAATATAAAGATTAAAATTTGTTTTAATATGTAAGTAAATTTCGGCAGACTGTAGTCTGCCGAAATTTACTTGAAAAAGATATTCTATATTTTTACGGAATAAATTATAATTTTGTAAATTTTGTTATAAGTCAGTCTGATAATTTAATAATTGTTAAGATGTTAAATGAAAAAACGGGGTTTAATTCATTTTTGATTGAACAAAGGAATTATAATATTATGAAAATTTACTGTGTTCAATACGTCAAAGATACAAAATGAACTGAGCGGAGCGACCTCACGAACGAAGTGAGTAAAGCAATTCACAACACAATGAATATTATCAGCACAACTGCTGTAATTCGGTCAGTTCTTTTTAAAAAAAATATATAATTTAATAGTTATTTTATTTGTTTTTTAAATATTTGTGTTGTAGTTCCGTAAATGAAAATGATTGAGATACTGTGCCGGATTGATGACCGGTAACGAGGGCTTAATCATTTTTTCTTTTTTAGGAAATGTCTTTAAGACACACCGAGTTTAAAGCATAGAAGAATATTAAACAACGGTTGTTTTATCAAGTTCACGCTTAACTAGGTTTAATAAATCTTCTTTTTTATAAGGCTTAAGGATAATTGCATCAAAACCGGCATTTATAATTTCATTAATTTTTTCGTGAGTTCCGTATGCTGTTTGGGCTAATACTTTAATTTCGGGATTATCTTTTTTTATTTGTTTCATTGCTTCAATTCCGCACATTCCGGGCATTAAAATATCCATAAGAACTAAATCGGGAGGACTTTCCATGCAAAATTTTACCGCTTCTTGCCCGTTCCTTACCTTTTTTATATCGGCATTGAGGGATTTCAGATATTCTTTTATAAGAATACAGGAAAAATGGTCGTCTTCTGCTATAAGAATTTTAATTTTAGAATACATAGAGTCCTTTAATAATTTGTTCAAACTTAAAAAAACGAATGCTTAAAAACAACAAATCGGAGCATGAATTATTAAAGGGGGTGTTTTTGGCAATGAAGGGTGTGTTTTTGTAAATAAACAGGATTTATTTTTTCAGGTATATGAGTTTTTTTGTTTCAAAAAAGTCTTCTTTAATGAAATTTTTAAGATGAAAAACTTTTACTTTTTTAAATCTTTTTAACTCGTCGTTAAAACTTCCGCCTTTCAAATATAAAATTCCGTTTCTGTTGTTTTGTTTTTTCAGAAGGTGCTTTACCGAATCGTAAAAGGCAGGAAAGGCTGTTACTGCCCGCCCTGTAACAAAATTAAATCGTTCTCGGTATTCGTTGCTTCGCTTTTGAATTGCTTTTACGTTTTTTAAACCTGCTGCTTCTTTTATTTCGTTTACAACTTTTATTTTTTTTCCCGTTGAATCAATCAGTGTAAAATTAACTTCGGGAAATATAACGGCAAGAGGAATACCCGGGAAGCCTCCTCCCGTTCCTACGTCAATTACCGTTTCTCCGGCTTTAAAGCTGAAAAAATGAGCCGTTGAAAGAGAATGAAGTATATGGCGAATAAATAAATTGTCTATATCTTTTTGTGAAATGACATTTATTTTTTTGTTCCAAAATTTATAAAGTTCGCATATTTCAACAAATATGTTTGTTTGTTTATCTGTTACAGCAGGAAAATATTTTTTTAACAGAGCAATTTCAGTCTCTTCCATATTTAATATTATGTTTTGTCAAAATGCTTTGTAACAATTCTCTCGACCTGAAAAGCCTGGCTTTTACCGTTCCTATGGGCAAGTCTAATTTTTCGGCTATTTCACTGTAAGAATAGTCTTCAAAGTATCGTAAAACAACGATTCTTCTGTAATCCGGAGGGAGTTTTTGCACGACTCCTTTAACTATTTTTTTTTCTTGCGAACTTACTATTGACTCTTCCGGGTTTAAAGATTTCTCGGCAATTATTACTGATTTCTGAAAGTCGTTATCATATTCATATATTTTATCAATATATACATTATCGTATTTATTTTGTTGTTTTGAACGAATATAATCTATGCCGTGGTTTGTTGCTATGCGAAACAGCCATGTGCTGAATGCGTAATCTGTTTTATAAGAATGTATTTTGCGAAATGCTTTTTCAAAAGTTTCTATCATCAAATCTTCGGCATCTTCTTTCGATTGCACCATTTTTAATAACAGGTGATATAAAGACTCTTTGTAATAACCTAACAATTCGGCAAAGGCGTGCTGATTACCGGCTTTTGCTTTTTTAATAAGGTGGTAATCTCTTATTGCTTTTTCCGAAAAGTTTCGGTTTATTTCCATACAATGTCTTTTTTAAAGTATCGGGTTATAACTATGTACAGGTTTATTAAAGGAATTAAGAGGTCAAATATAGGAATAAAAAATAAATTATTTTGTTCTTTTATCTTCATTGCAAAAAATTTTATTACGCAACATATCATCATTGCTCTTATAAAAAAAACTGTTAGTACGACTTTGGTTTGATAATCTGTAACAATAAAATAAAGAAAAATAAGATAAAACAGAAAACGAGACAATATTTCTGTTCCTATTATTATTTTGTTTTTTGTTTTATAATTAAATCCGGCTGCCAAATGTCTTTTCTTTTGTTGTATATATTCCCTGAATGTTTGTTTCGGAACCGAAACGGTCTTGCTGCTGCTTTCCGTTGTTATTTTTGTATTTTTCTTTGTCGCAACTTCGTTTATAAACAAATCGTCATCACCGTATAAAATGTTTTTATGAGAATTAAAACCTTTGTTTTTTACAAAAACACTTTTTTTGTAAGAAAGGTTGCGTCCCGCAGCCATAAACGGTAATCCGATATAAGCAAATGAAAGATATTGAAGGGCGTTATATAAAGTTTCATATCTTATCAGTTTATTCAGCAAACCTTTTTGCTTCTCATAAGCACCGTATGCCAAAACAATTTCTGTATTTTCGGAATATGCGGAAGCTATATTTTGCAGCCATTTATTTGAAACCGGACGACAATCGGCATCAGTAAAAACTAATATCTCATTTTCGGCTTTCGATATCGCTTTTGTCAGAGATTTTTTTTTGTTGCCTTTGCCTGACGTATTTTTTTCTGCCGTAAGCACTTTTAAATTTTCATAATTTTCGGATAGATTATTCAACATTTTTAGTGAACTGTCATCTGAATTATCGTCAATTATTATGACTTCAAATTTGTCATAATCCTGACTCATTATAAGGGGAATAAACTTTCTTAAATTATTTTCTTCATTTCTGGCACTTATTATTACCGTAAGAGGTTGAGAGCATTTATTTTTCGGTTTCTGTTTTCTTATGAAAATAATGCGTGCATAAACAGCAAGATAATATATCGTTTGTATAAAAAAAGATATAAGAAATATTATCATTATTTTATTATACATAAGACATCAGGTTTCCGGCTGCTGAAAAATATTCAGTTTTTATTTTAAAGGATTTTTTGACATTTCAGAATATCTTTTACGGTTTTTGAAAATATCCAATGCCGTAAATAATGCCTGCCTGAAAGAATCAGGAGAAGCAATTCCTTTTCCTGCGATTTCAAAAGCAGTCCCGTGCCCGGGAGATGTTCTTACAAAAGGCAGTCCAGCCGTATAATTAACCGATGAGTCAAACTCTAACGATTTGAAAGGGGTTAAACCTTGATCGTGATACATCGCCAGAACGGCATCAAACTTAGTGTAAGAAGCTGCTCCGAAAAAGCCGTCGGCAGCATAAGGTCCTATTGCCAAAATTCCTTCATCTCTTGCTTGGTTTATTGCCGGAATTATTATATCTCTTTCTTCGCTTCCTGTTACTCCGTCGTCTCCGGCATGAGGGTTAAGTCCCAAAACGGCAATTTTAGGTTTTTTTACCGTAAAATCTTTAAGCAGAGAGTCGTTCAAAAGTCTTAATTTTTTTAAAATTTTTTCTTTCGTAATTTTTGAAGCAACTTCTTTCAGCGGAATGTGTCCGGTTACAACTCCTATTCTCATTTTTTCACCTGTCATAAGCATTAAAACATCATCAGAGCCTGCTTTTTCTTTCAGGTATTCGGTGTGTCCGGGAAATTTAAAGTTATCGGATTGAATGGTATTTTTATTTATCGGAGCTGTAACCAATACGTCAATTTTTCCTTCAAGCAAATCATTAACGGCTGCTTCAAGAGATGCAAATGCAGCTTCTCCGGACTCTTTTGTTGCCTTGCCGAGTTCAATTCTGGTATTTTCCGAAACGCAGTTTATAACATTGGGTCTTTTAAGGTTTGCATTATCGGGGTTTTTTATAATGTTAAGGCTGAAATTTTCAATATTCAGTGATTTTCTGTGATAAGCCGATAATTTTGGGGAACCGTAAACAATCGGAACGCATAACTCCGTAATTCTTTTATCCAAGAGAGTTTTTATAATTATTTCGTAGCCTATGCCGTTTATATCACCGTGTGTTATTCCGACTTTTATTTTATTTTCAGTATTGTCCATTTTAGTATATTTTTGTTTTAA
>JALSMF010000431.1 GCA_026987795.1 Bacteroidales bacterium | reverse complement strand
CAGAAAAAACGTAAAAACTATTTTCGGTAAACCCGATTTTGTTTTCAGAAAATATAAAACAGTTGTTTTTTGTGACAGCGAATTTTGGCACGGCAAAGATTGGGAAGACAAAAAAAATGAAATAAAATCAAACAGAGATTTTTGGATTAAAAAAATTGAAAGAAATATAGAACGCGATAAGGAAGTGAATCGAAAATTGAGAGAACAAGGTTGGACAGTGCTGCGATTTTGGGGTAACGATATTCTTAAAAATACGGATTATTGCGTAAACGAAATTGAAAAAGAAATCAGGAAACACAGATAACCGGATAATATTTTAAATATTTTAGTAATTTTGCAGTTTTTTAAGATTTGGGACGAATATTAGCAATAGATTACGGCAGGAAACGGGTGGGGTTAGCAGTTACAGACCCGTTAAAAATTATAGCAAACGGCTTAACAACAGTCCGTTCGGCAGACATATTTTCATTTTTAGATGATTATTTTAAAAAAGAAGATGTAGAAACCGTAGTTGTCGGCTATCCGGTTAATCTGAAAAATGAAGGAGCCGAATCTCTGCAATTCATTAATCCGTTTATAAAAAAACTTATAAAAAAATATCCGGATACGGAAATTGACATATATGACGAAAGATTTACCTCTAAAATGGCACAAGCAGCATTAATCGAAGGTAATCTTAAAAAAAAAGACAGACAAAATAAAGCACTGGTTGATAAAATAAGTGCTGTTTTAATTTTACAATCGTATTTAGAATTTAAAAATATTTAAAATGATATTACCGATACATATTATAGGCTCACCGGTTTTAAGAAAAATTGCCGAAGATATTACGGAAGACTATCCCGGATTAAAAGAACTTATTGAAAATATGTATGAAACAATGTATGCTTCCGACGGGGTCGGACTTGCAGCTCCTCAGACAGGAAAGTCCATACGACTTTTTATTATTGATGCTTCGCCTATTGCAGAAGAAAATCCTGAACTGGAAAACTTTAAACGCACATTTATAAATGCCCGTATTATCGATAAAAATTCGGAAACAATGCGATCAAACGAAGGATGCCTGAGTATTCCGGATATTCACGAAGATATTGACAGGTTTACGAGTGTTACAATTAAGTATGTTAATGAAAAATTTGAACCCGTAACAGAAACATTTACCGGTTTGGCGGCAGTTATTTTGCAACACGAATACGACCATTTAGACGGAATTCTTTTTACGGACAAAGTATCTCCTCTTCGTAAAAAATTTTTAAAAAGAAAACTGACTCAAATAGCAAAAGGAAACTTTGATAAAAGATACAAGTTTGTTCTTGGAGGAAAATACAGACAGTAATTACTTATCGTATATTTTTTTACAAAAATTTCTTATAATTTTCAAAGACCTTTCTTTTTCCTCAATCATACCCATATGCCCTGAGTTCTCTAAAATTACTGTATCAGTTAATTTCGGAAACTTAATTACTTCAAGAACACTTTCCGGAATAAAACGGTCTTTTTTACCGAGAATATACAAAAAAGGAACTCTCAGTTTTTCTGACACATAATTTCTGTCTTTTCTGTCTCTCATTGCCGATAATGATGCAATAATTCCCTCTTCGGAAACCGATTTTGCAATTTTTTCCCCTTCTTTTATTTTTTCTTTGAACGTTTCTGTATTATCATCAGCATAAACCGCTTTCGCATGATTTGAACAAACAATGTCTTTATTTCCGCTTCTTATCCGACTGATAACTTCATTTCGCAACTGTTTTTTTTCGTAACTGTCAGAAAAAGGAACAGAATGAAACAAACACAAACCGGACAGCATTGAAGGGTAGCTTTCTGCAAATGCCAAAGCAACATATCCGCCCATCGAATGACCGACAATAACAGCTTTTTGAATATTTTCTGATTTTAATACGACATATACACTTTCGGCATACTTGCAAACAGTATAAGGCTCGTCGAAAATATCACTTTTCCCGTGACCCGGCAAGTCAACCGAAATAACCGAAAAATCAGAAGACAGTAAATCAGCAAAATCTTTCCATGTTTCCGATGTTTCTAAAAAACCGTGAATTAAAACTACGACATTTCCCTTGCCTTTAATATCGTAATTTATTTTCAGATTATTGTTATATATTTGCTTTTCCATAATTTTTCTTCAAAAATAAATATAAGATGAAATTATACAAAATTGAAACCGGAAATCTGAAATTAGACGGCGGAGCAATGTTCGGCGTAGTTCCTAAAATACTGTGGCAAAAAAAATATCCTGCCGATGAAAACAATCTTGCCAATTGGGCAATGAGGTGTTTACTGATAGAAACAGACAGCCGAAAAATATTAATTGATACGGGAATGGGAAACAAACAAGACGATAAGTTTTTTTCTCATTATTATCCGAACGGTAATGAAACACTTGAAAGTTCTCTGCAAAAAAACGGGTTTAAGCCGGAAGACATAACCGATGTTATTCTTACGCATTTACATTTCGACCATGTAGGCGGTGCAGTAAAATATAATGAAAACAAAGAACTTGTTCCTGCATTTCCGAATGCAGTTTATCATGTAAGTAAAGGTCAGTGGGAGCTGGCTTTAAACCCGAACAGAAGAGAAAAAGCATCATTTTTGCCCGAAAATTTTATACCTCTGAAAGAACATAATTGCATTAATATAACGGATAAAGAAACAGAACTTTATCCGGGAATTGACATCAAAATTTTTAACGGACATACCGTAGGGCAAATTATTCCCTACATAACTTATGAGAATAAAAAAATAGCATACGGAGCCGATTTATTTCCCTCAACTGCACATATACCTATGCCTTGGATAATGGGTTACGATACACAGCCGTTACAGACTTTAAAAGATAAAGAACGGTTTTTTTTCGATGCGATAAAATATGATATGAAAATATTTTTTGAACACGATTTATACAATGAATGCTGCAGCCTGAAAGAAACAGAAAAAGGAATAAAAGTAAATAAAACTTTCACGCTTGAAGAATTTATTAAAAATTAACACATTGTTTATGAAAATGTCGTAAGTTTATCATCATATAAAAAAGTTTTCATTAAATATTTAAAACTATGAAAAATATATATCCTCTTACCTTTGTTTTTATGTGGTTTATCTTCATTTCCGCAATTCCGGCTGATAAAAACATTAGTAATATTTCCGGAAAAGGAACAAAAGTTTATGTTGTCAAGTATGATTATCAGGCTGATATAAAAGTTTATGTTTGCGATTACGACTATCAGGCAGATTTAAAAGTTTATAAAGTGAAATACGATTATCAGGCAAATGACGACGGGAAGTGGTATTTTACCGATTACGACTATCAGGCAGATAAAAAAATATATTTTACGGATTATGATTATCAAGCCGATTTAAAAATATATTTTGTTGATTACGATTATCAGGCAGGGTGGAATAACAAGTCTAAAATGCATTTGATGCATTAAAATATATTGTTTGTTAAATTAAAGGCATTGATTTTTTTTAAGTCAGTGCCTTTTTTATATCTTCGCAGTTTTAAATTTTTTTATTAATGAATATAGTTGTTGATATCGGAAATACCTTAATTAAAACAGCAATTTTCGATAACGGTAAGATTATTGAAAAAAAAACGTTTGAAGATTGTAACTATAAAAAAATCGCAAAAAACATAACTGAATTTAAAAAAAAATATGAGGCAGCCGAAAATTTAATTCTATCAACAGTAAGGAAGCCGGATGAAGAATTTATAACTTTTTTAAATAAAGATTTTAAAAATTTTGTTTTTTTTGATGCCGAAACCAAATTACCTGTTAAAAACTACTATAAAACACCTGAAACTTTAGGAAAAGACAGAATTGCGGGAGTAGTTGCGGCAAGCAATATTTTTCCGGAAACAAACATTTTGGTTTTTGATGCCGGAACAGCTTTAACAATCGACTTTATTAATGATAAAAAAGAATATTACGGAGGAAGTATTGCTCCCGGTATAGAAATGAGGTATAAAGCATTAAATTATTTTACGGACAAATTACCCGAAGTTCGGAAAAATGAGAAATTTGAGGAAATATACGGAGACTCTACCGAAAATGCAATTTATTCCGGAGTACAAAACGGAATATTGTATGAAGCAGAAGGACATATTGAAAGATTTTCTCGAAAATATCCCGGCTTGAAAGTAACATTTACCGGAGGAGATACGTTTTTCTTTGAAAGAAGAATAAAAAAACAAATATTTGCAGAACCGAATTTAGTTTTAATCGGTCTTAACATAATTTTAAACTGTAATGCAAAATAAATTTCTTATTATAATCATACTATCGCTGTCGGTAATAAAAACCGAAGCCCAAGTCAATTTAGGTTCACCATATTCCAGGGTAGGCATAGGAACTCTCGAAAACATAAATATAGGAAGAGCAAACGGGATGGGCGGAATATCTGCCGGCTTAAGAATGTCTTACGAAATAAATCCCGTTAATCCGGCATCATATTCGGCAATTCCCGAAAAAACTTTCTTGTTTCAGTCAGGTTTTAAATCAATAAGAACCGATTATAAGGATATAAACAATAAAGTTACGGATTATGATTTCAAACTTAACTCAATAAATGCAGCTTTCAGCGTAAACAAATTTTGGGGAATGAGTTTCGGGATGAACCCGTTAAGCAGGGTAAACTACAATATACTTTCAACAGACTCTGTCGTATCCGGCGATTACGCTTCGCATTTTACCAATAAATATACGGGAGAAGGCGGTTTGACAAAACTTTACTTCGGCAATGCCTTTGTATATAAAAACTTTTCCGCAGGTATTAACGCTTCGTATATATTCGGTCCCCTTATTAACAGCACGGAATCTTATTTGTCCGACGACGGTTATTCGTCTTATGTGTATAATATCACAGATTCAAAAATAAAAGCATTTCATCTCAGATACGGTGTTCAATATTCCGATTCAGTATTTAAAAAATATATTTTTACTGCAGGCGGATATTTTGAGAATAAAACAGATTTGAATGCAGTTACCACAAAATTTGTGTCAAGGACAATTATTCCCGCATCAGACATAAACATTACGGATACTATTGTAAATGATACCGTTGCAGACGGTAAAATGCAATTACCTCTTGCATACGGGGCAGGTTTTTCTCTGTTGTCAAAAAAATGGATTATCGGAGTCGATTACCGAGTAGCAAATTGGGATGACGTTATCTTTTTTAATGAAAAACCGGGCAACTTAACAAACTCATCGTCAATATCGGCAGGTATTGAATATACCGATGACTATATGTCAAAAAAATTCTTTAAAACACTTAATTGGCGATTCGGAGGGCACTACACAAATACTGAAATAATTCTTAATAACGTGCAAATTCAAGATATAGGAATTAATTTCGGAATAGGAATACCTACAAAACTCGGAGCTAAACTAAATTTGGGTTTCGAAGCAGGAAAAAGAGGAACTCTTGAAAACAACCTCGTTAAAGAAAATTATTATATCATCAATTTTAATATAAACTTAACAGACCGCTGGTTTATCAGAAGAAGATTCTTCTAAAACGGAAAACCGGCATAATTAATGAATTATATTTAACTAAATTAAAATAAAATACAAGAAAATGAAAAAGTATGTTTTTGCAATAATGAGTTTATTTCTTGCATTTAATTTGAATGCTCAAACTCCTGAAGAGATTTTTAAGGCTAAATACACGGCTTTATTTACGGAACTGAAAACTGACGGCAGCGTTAAAGTAACAGCCGAAAATATTCAATTATTCAGAGACCAATATAAACGCCTGAAAGACGGATTGGATGAAATAGAAATGTTTAAATTCGGAGGAGCCAGTGAAGAAAATCTTAAAATATTTGATTATAAAGAACTTAAAACTTTACAGAAAGAAGGGAAAATTGCCGATCTTGAGAAAATTTTAAAAAACAATGTTACAGACCTGAAAATATTTCTCGGAAAAAATGATCAATACGGAGTAGATAAAAATGAATGTTTAATGACATATTCAAACCTTAAACAAAGTTTAAAACGTAAAGATTATCCCGCTGCCTGCGAATTTTGGAGAGAAATGTATAAATACTATCCGAAATTTAAGAATGCTTATTCTAAAGGTGATGTTTTATTGAGAACAAAAATAAAAATGGTTACCAAAGAAGCGGCAAAACTCGGAAAAGACGCATTACAGGCTCAAGATGAAAAAAAATACGATAAAGCTAAAGAGTTAGCCGAAAAACAAAAATTGAAAGTTGCCGAAAGAGAACAATGGATTGATACTTTACTTATGCTTTATGACCAAAGAATAAAATATCTCGGAAATGATAAATTTTACGGAACAGGCTACCTGACAGGAAAAAAAGGGAGCTATATATATAAATACAGAAAAGATTCGGCTTTAAATGAAGCATACGAACTATTGAAACAATCTGTTGAAACAGAGAAAGAAAACTCCAATTATGCAATTGTAAAAGACTTTTTTGATGCTTCTTTTGATATGATTAAAGCGGGAAAAACAGGAGCTGATGAACTGGTTGCTGACTATAACTCAGCGGTTGATGCACTGAAAAGAAATTCCGAGAAATTAAGTACGTATATAGAAAAAGAAAAAAAGAAAAGTTCACCGAAGCAAAATAAAATTAAAAACTGGGAAAAAGTAATTTCAAACAATGATAAAGTATCTGAATATATCACTAAGAAATTTGCAAGCTCCGAATATTCAAAATGTGAATATCTGATTCCGGCTTTCAGCTCTCATTTTGATAAAAATAAAACAGATAAAGATTGGCTTAAAACAGTTACCGGAATTTTATCATGGAAAGAATGTACCGATGACGAATTTTACGGTAAAGCAGCTGAAGCTCTTTATAAAATAGAGCCTTCTGCCGGTGCAGCTTTTAAATTAGCATTATTTTATTTGAAGAAAAAGCAATATGACGATGCTGCTAAATAT
>JALSMF010000430.1 GCA_026987795.1 Bacteroidales bacterium | reverse complement strand
GGTTGACTACCCTCTTTTAAAACTGAGAAGAAAAAGTAAGTATGCGCAGATTATCAGCTGATTTTATTTTCACCGGAAAAAATATTCTGAGAAAAGGAATTATTGAAGTCGATAAAAACGGAACTATTATTTCCGTAACTGACACAAAAGGAAAATTAGACGAACAACAGTCCTTAGAATTTTACAACGGCATTTTAGTTCCCGGATTTATAAATACTCATTGTCATTTGGAACTTTCACATATGAAAGGTATGATAAAAAATGACACAGGCAGAGGCTTGCCGGGTTTCATAGATGAAATAATATCCAAAAGAAATTTTCCTGAGAATTTACAGGAAAAAATAAACAAAGCCGATAAAGAAATGCAAATGAAAGGTATAGTTGCTGCAGGCGACATTTCAAATACCGATGACAGCTTTATCGTTAAGAAAAAAAGTAAAATTTACTATCAAACCTTTGTCGAATCGTTCACCGTAAGTAACGAAAAGGCTGAAGAAAACTTTAAACAAGCCGAAGACAATTACCGTAAGCTTAAAAATATGCACCTGCCGGCAAGTATTGTCCCTCACGCAGCATATTCGGTTCCTGATAAGTTGTATAGAATGATATCAGATTTTGAAAGCGGGAAAAAACGAATAATATCTGTTCATAACCAGGAAACATCCGATGAAGACCTGCTTATACAAAGCAAAAAAGGGGCATTGGCAAACGTTCTTGCCGATAAAGGTTTTTTTCTTGACGACTTTTCATACCCCGGCAGCACAGCTTTGGAGGTTAATCTTCATTATCTGAATAAAAATGACAATATCCTTCTTATTCACAATACTTTCAGCAAAGAAAAGGATATTAAAACAGCCGAGAACTTTTCAGAAAATATTTTTTGGGTTTTTTGCCCTCTGTCAAATCTTTATATTGAAAAAAAACTGCCGAATATTCCTCTGTTTTTTAAAAAAAGCGTAAAAACATGTATCGGAACTGACAGTTATGCTTCAAATACCGAACTTTCTGTTTTAAGCGAATTAAAAGCTATTACTGAAAATTTTCCGGAAATTTCGTTTGAAAAACTAATTGAATCTGCAACTTTAAACGGAGCAAAAGCTCTGCAAATTGACAGAAGATACGGAAGCATAGAAAAAGGCAAAACACCGGGTATCAATTTAATTACTTCTTTTGATTCAATAAAAATGACATTAAAACCTGAAAGCAAAATTAAGGTACTGGTATAAAATTTAAGGAATTTTAATTCCCATAACCAAAACATCATCTACCTGATCAAAATCCCGTTTCCATTTTGCAAATGTTCTGATAAGTATTTGTTTTTGTTCCTCCATACTTTTATCCTGAAATGACAGAAGCATTTCTTTAAACCTTCCGCTTTTAAATTTTCCTCCGGTATCACCGCCGAATTGGTCAATATATCCGTCAGACAAGGCATATATCACATCTCCTTTTTTTAAGCTGAAAGAGTGATTTGTAAAACTTCTTTCGTTCAAATATATACCTATCGGCTGTCTGTCGGCTTTCAGCCTTATTATTTCAAAATTATCTTCCGTATTACTTTCGGCATCTTTTTTTCTGACTATATATACAGAGTTATATGCTCCTGCAAATTGCAATTCATATTCGTCCCAATCTATTATCAAAAGAGAAATATCCATTCCGTCTTTTTGTTCGCCTTCCGCCCCTTTCTGGTGTAATGACTTTTTAACTTTATTTCTTAACCTGTTTAGAATTTCCCCTGCTCCGTCAAGTGTCCTTGATGAAACTATCTCGTTTAAAAACGAGCTTCCGAGCATACTCATAAATGCTCCCGGAACACCGTGCCCGGTGCAATCTGCGGCAACAACAAATGAGAAATTTCTAATTTTTTTTACCCAGTAAAAATCACCGCTTACAATATCTCGCGGCTGAAAAAATACAAAATATTCTTTTAAAACCGAGCTCATAAATTCTTCAGAGGGTAAAACCGCCTGCTGAATACGCTTTGCATAGTTAATACTGTCTACGATTTCCTGTTTTTGCTTATATAATTCGTCTCTTTGCGATTCTATTTCTTCTTTGCTTTGTTCTATTTCTTCCGTTCTCTCTTTTACTGTATTTTCCAGCACGACACGTTCTTTTTCAACGGCTTTTATTCTCCGGTTCAAATAAGTTCGGACAATAAGATAGAGTAAACCTGCATAAATAATAAAAGCCCACCACCTCAAGTAAACAGGAGTTGAAATTTCAAAACTGAATTTTGCAGGTTTAAGTTTTTGCCCGAATTCATTTTTTGCTTCTACCGTGAACGTGTATTTTCCGCTCGGAAGATTTGTATAATCTTTATGAAAAATTTTAACCCACTCCGAAGTATCCCTGTCAAATCCTTTAAGAAAATATCTGAAATACGCATCACCTTTAGAAACAAAAACAGGTGCTGCAAAATAAAACCTCAAAGAATTATCCGAATATCGGAGTTTGACAGGTTCTGTATTTTTAAGTTTTAAGAGGGTATCGCTGCTGATATTTAAGACCCTGCGAATAATTGTAACTTGAGTTGTTTTATTTTTTTTATTGTTTTTTGTATTAAATAATATCAGCCCGTCATTTCCGCCAAGCCATAAAACTGAAGTTTTCGGGGCATAATATATTGTATTAACCGAGAAGTTTGCAACCGGAAAAAAAGGTGTTTGTGTTATCTTATAACTTCCGTTCTCCATGTAACACAGACTTATATTTTTTTGTTCACCGTCTGTAATAACATAAAAATCATTTTTAATTTTGTAGAAATCATAAATCCACAATTTACACGAACTTGTATCGTCCGGAAACAGGTAAAAGGGTATTATTTTATTATTTTCAAATTTTAGCAGCCCTTTTTCGTATGAAATAAATACATCGTCTTCTTTTTTATTAAGGTGCAGTGCCGTAAATTTTACCCGAGGCTTTATTTCAATACCTTCCGAATTATCGTCAGAATAATAGGGTTTTAACCCGAATTATTCATAAATAATTCGGGTATTAAGCCGGCCTTTATTAAAGATGATTTCCCGCTCCCGTAAGCTCCCGTAACAGCTATGAAGTGAGTCTTCAGCAGAACTGTGTATAAATCTTTAATCTGCTTGTTTCTTCCGAAAAACAAATGACTCTCCTCTGTTTCAAAACTGCGTATTCCGGGATAAGGATTTTTTTGTAATTTAGTTTTTGTATAACCGAACATAAACTGTTTTTGGGTGTAGTTTTGCAAATATTCCCGGAAGATAATAAATTCCGCTTTAAAAAGAAACAACTTTTATTGTTTTATGAAGACTTCTTTCAAAATAATACTCTTAAACAATATGTCGTGTTAAAAAACATAACAAATAGCAAATACCCTTAGAATACTTACGAAAAAATAAATTTGAAATACGCAAAACTCAAAAAAATAAAAAACAAATACAGATTTAATTAAAGTTATTCTAACTTTGCAGATTGTATTAATTTGATTTTAAATAAAATTTAAATATTATGGCAGAAAAAAAATTTATTACCTGTGAAGGTAATCATGCAGCAGCTCATGTTGCATATTTATTCAGCGAAGTAGCTGCTATATACCCGATTACGCCTTCATCGGACATGGCAGAATTTGTAGATAACTGGTCTGCTACAGGCAGAAAAAACCTATTCGGACAAACAGTAAGCGTAACCGAAATGCAATCGGAAGGCGGCGCATCAGGTGCTGTTCACGGTGCTTTACAAGGCGGAGCTTTAACATCTACTTTCACGGCATCACAAGGTTTACTTTTAATGATACCGAATATGTATAAAATAGCAGGAGAATTATTACCTGCAGTTTTTCATGTCAGTGCAAGAAGTATTGCAGCACAAGCCCTTTCAATTTTCGGAGACCACAGCGACGTTATGGCTGTAAGGCAAACAGGTTTTGCAATACTGGCAACAGGAAGTGCTCAACAAATAATGGACATTGCTCCTATTGCTCACTTAGCCGCAATTAAAACAAGAATTCCGTTCCTTCATTTTTTTGACGGTTTCAGAACTTCTCACGAAATTTCAAAAGTTGAACTACCCAACGAAGAAGAACTGAAAAAATTAATTGATTATGAAGCATTACAAAAATTCAGAGACAATGCTTTAACATCAACAGCTCCGGTTACAAGAGGGACTGCACAAAATCCGGATATATTCTTCCAGGCAAGAGAGGCTGCAAGTCGTTTTTATGATCCTATTGCAGACGTAGTTGCCGACTATATGAAAGAAATTACAAAAATTACGGGACGCCCGTATGCTCCGTTCAACTATTTCGGAGCAAAAGATGCTGAGCATGTAATTGTTGCAATGGGTTCGGTTACTCAAACAATAAAAGAAGTTATAGAGCATTTAACGAAACAAGGCAAAAAAGCAGGGGTTATGATTGTTCACCTTTACAGACCATTTTCCGCTAAATATTTTATGGACGCCTTACCTGAATCCGTTAAAAAAATTACTGTCCTTGACAGAACAAAAGAACTCGGAGCTAACGGAGATCCTCTTTACCTTGATGTTGTTGAGTTATTTAAAGGGAATAAAAACGCACCGGAAATTCTTGCCGGACGCTACGGATTAAGCTCTAAAGACACAACTCCCGCAATGATGATTTCCGTATATGAGAATATGGAAAGAAATGAATCAAAAAATCATTTTACCGTAGGTATAGTCGATGACGTTAAGTTTACGAACCTTCCTATTTTACCTGAAATAAGCACTGTTCCGGAAGGAACTTTTGAAGGTAAATTTTATGGTTTAGGAGCTGACGGAACTGTCGGAGCAAACAAAAATTCAATAAAAATTATCGGAGATTCAACTGACAAATATGTTCAAGGTTATTTTGCTTATGACTCAAAAAAATCAGGAGGGATTACAATTTCTCACTTGCGTTTCGGAGATAAAATAATCCGCTCTACATATTTAGTAAAACAACCGGAATTTGTTGCCTGCTCAACTCCGGCATATCTTTACAAATACGATATGCTGGAAGGAATAAAAGAAGGCGGGTCTTTTTTACTAAACAGCACATGGAGTGTTGAAGAAACTAAAAACAGACTTCCTGACAGCTATAAAAAAGTTTTAGCTGAAAAAAACATTAATTTTTATATAATTAATGCTACGAAAATTGCACACGAAATAGGTCTCGGAAACAGGACAAATACGATTATGCAGTCTGCATTTTTCAAAGTTTCTGAAGTAATTCCTTACGACTTGGCTGTTAAGCAAATGAAAGCCGCCATTAAAAAATCATACGGCAAAAAAGGAGACAAAATAGTAAATATGAACTATGAAGCCGTAGATAAAGGCGGAAATGCCATAACAAAAATTGAAATTCCTTCCGAATGGAAAACTTTAGACGGAACCGGCAAATTCGGTATTGAGAGAGATGATAATACTCCCGATTTTATCAAAAATATAATGGATCCGATAAATGCTCTTAAGGGAGACGAACTCCCGGTAAGTGCATTTACGGGAAGAGAAGACGGAACTTTTCCGGCAGGAACGACTCAATACGAAAAAAGAGGCGTGGCAACAGAAGTTCCGAAATGGATTTCTCAAAATTGTATTCAATGTAACCAGTGTGCTTATGTTTGCCCGCACGCCTGTATTCGTCCGTTCCTTGCAACAGATGAAGAAGCAGCAAATGCCCCGGCAGGCACTGATTTTATCAAAGGAATAGGAAAAACAAAAGAATATAACTTCCGAATTCAGGTAAGTACGCTTGATTGCACAGGTTGCGGATCTTGTGCCGATGTTTGTCCGTCAAAAGAAAAATCATTAATAATGGTTGATTTAGATGACGAACAAAGAGCTGAAGATATAAAATGGAATTATTTACACAATGTTGTAGGATACAAAGATACAATAGTTGAAAAAGAAAAAACAGTTAAAAATTCACAATTTGCACAACCCCTGTTTGAATTTTCAGGTGCCTGTGCAGGCTGCGGTGAAACTCCTTACATTAAACTTGTTACTCAACTTTACGGAGATTCAATGACTATTGCCAATGCTACAGGATGTTCTTCAATTTACGGAGGCTCAGCACCGGCAACTCCTTATACCGTTAATCCTCAAGGAGAAGGTCCGGCTTGGGCAAACTCTTTATTTGAAGACAATGCAGAATTCGGTCTAGGAATAGCACTTGCAAACAAAAAACAAAGAGAAATTATCTGTAATATAATGAGTGCCGCTATTGAAAAAGGTATAGCACCGGAAACAAAAGCCGTATTTGAAGAATGGATGGCTGTAAAAGAAAAGTCACAAGAATCTAAAGCAATTGCACCAAAAGTAATTAAAGCAGTTGAAAACGAAAAATGTGATTGTGTAAAAGATATCCTCGGATTAAAAAAATACCTTGTTAATCAGTCAATGTGGATTATCGGAGGCGACGGTTGGGCTTACGACATAGGTTACGGCGGATTAGACCATGTTTTAGCTTCAGGCGAAAACGTAAATGTTCTGGTTTTAGATACGGAAGTATATTCAAATACAGGCGGACAGTCTTCAAAAGCAACTCCTACGGCTGCAATTGCCAAATTTGCCGCTTCGGGTAAAAAGATACGCAAAAAAGACCTCGGAGCTATGGCAATGACATACGGGTATGTATATGTTGCCCAAATCTCGATGGGTGCAAGCCAATCTCAAACTTTTAAAGCTATTAAAGAAGCTGAAGCATATCCGGGTCCTTCGCTGATAATTGCGTATTCTCCATGTATTGCTCACGGATTAAGAGCCGGGATGGATAAAGTTCAGGAAGAAGAAAAATTAGCTGTAGAATCAGGTTATTGGAATCTCTTCCGATATAATCCTATGTTGGAAGAAGAGGGCAAAAATCCGTTTGTTTTAGATTCTAAGCCTCCTAAATTTGAGCTTTTTAAAGAATTCCTTCTCGGAGAAGTTCGTTTTAACTCGCTTTACAAATCATTCCCCGAGCATGCCGATGAATTATTTGCAACAGCCGAAGAGAACGCTAAATGGCGTTACAACTTTTATAAGCGTATGGCTGAAATGAAATATTAGTTTGTTATTT
>JALSMF010000429.1 GCA_026987795.1 Bacteroidales bacterium | reverse complement strand
ATGCAAATTTATATGCACAAATTAAACCGGATAAAGCAGTTTTTGAAGAGTATAAACCCGGATTTTATCAAAATTTCATATTAAAAGACGTTCGCCACGTTAACGAAACTTTAAAACGTAAAGAAATCAGTAAGCGTTTTAAAATGGATCAAACCGGCTATAATATTCCCGATAAGGTTAAAGACTATAAAAGAGAATGGGCAAATCCCGTTATTTCTCAGGGAAATGCCGGAACCTGCTGGTGCTATTCAACCGTTTCATTTTTAGAATCTGAAATATACAGACAGACCGGAAAAAAAGTGAAATTATCTGAAATTTACACAGTCTATTGGGAATATGTCGAAAAAGCAAGAGAATACGTAAAAACAAGAGGCGAAAGTAATTTTTCGGAAGGTTCGGAAGGAAATGCCGTAACGCGAGAGTGGAAAAAATACGGAACAATGCCTTATTCTGTTTATACAGGACTTATAAACGGAAGAAAATATCATACACACGCCAAAATGTATGAAGAAATGATGAATTACCTTAAATCTGTCAAAAAAGCAAATGCCTGGAATGAAAAGCAGGTAATAGAAACCATAAAAGATATTATGAATTACCATATAGGAGAGCCGCCGACAAGTTTCACTGTTGACGGAAAAAGATATACACCTGAAACATATCTTAAAGATTACCTGAAAATAAATCCTGACGATTACGTTGAAATATTGTCATATAAACAAGAACCGTTTTGGCAAAAAGTAGAATATAAAGTTCCTGATAACTGGTGGCACAGCAAAGATTACTATAATGTTCCGCTTGAAGATTTTATGAAAATTATAAAAAAATCAATACGCAACGGATACACAATGAGCATAGGCGGAGACGTATCCGAAGCAGGATTTTTACGAAGCACGCAAGCTGCAGTTATTCCTACTTTTGACATACCTTACAAATACATTGACGATAATGCCCGTCAATTCCGATTCTCGAACAAAACAACAACCGACGACCACGGTATGCACCTTGTTGGATATACCGAAAGAGACGGTATGGACTGGTATTTAATTAAAGATTCAAGTTCCGGCTCAAGAAATAACGACCCCGATGCAGACGAATTCGGATATTATTTTTTCAGAGAAGATTACGTAAAACTGAAAATGATGGGATTTACAATTCATAAAGATGCAGTTAAGGATATTCTGAAAAAGTTTAAGTAAGAAACAAAAAATACTAAATCCCGGCAGAATTTTAAAAACTGTCGGGATTAATTTATTAGAATAAAATGCTCTCAATTCTCATTCCCGTTTATAATTTCGATATAAGAAAATTTATATCTCAACTGTGTGAACAGGCAGAGAAAGAGGATATTACCTATGAAATAATTGTTGCTGACGATAATTCGGACAAATATTTTGCAGAGATAAACAAAGAGATTGAGAATCTGCCGAATGTCAAATATATTTTACTTGATAAAAATATCGGACGGTCAAAAATCCGAAATTTTCTGGCAGAGAAAGCAAAATATGAATATTTACTCTTTGCAGATTGTGATATGCTTATTTCGGGTAAAAACTTTATAAGGAACTATTTAAAGAGTATTAAAAAAAATGACGTAATTATAGGAGGTATAGAATATCAGACAAATAAGCCCGGCAATTCCGACAAATATTTAAGATGGCATTACGGCAGAAAGCGAGAGGCATTACCGCCTCAAATAAGAAACAAAAAACCTTATTCGTCATTTATGTCAGGTAATTTTCTTATACCCGCAGAAATTTTTAATAAAATAAAATTTAATGAAAATATAACAGAATACGGGCACGAAGATACACTTTTCGGAATTGAATTAAAAAGAAGAAACTTTAAAATACTGCATATAGACAATGTGCTGATGCATATAGGTTTAGAGGATGCGGCAATATTCATAAATAAGACGAAAATAAGCATAAAGAATCTTATTTATATTTCTGAAAAATATAAATACCCGGAATTTTATGAAAATATAAAACTGCTTAAAGTCAGAAAAAAATTGAAATTCTTAAAACCCGTAATTTTCACGGTTTTTAAAATCTCCGAAAAAATGATACTGAAAAATCTTTACGGAAAAAAACCTTCGCTTATTCTTTTTGATTTATTTAAAATAGGAACTTCTTATAAATCCAAAATCCCGTAAAAGCATAAATTTTCAAGAAAATATGTCATATTGCAACCCAACGGCATATTTTTTGGTCTTAAAAAATATAAAAAACGTTTAAAAGAAAAAGCTATGAGAAATAAACTTTTTTTAACACTGTCAATCTTGCTTTTGTCTGTATTTTCAGGCTTTTCACAATGGGGAGATACAAATAACGCAACATTGAGCACGGGAAAAGATGCTGATATTAAATGGGAAAATAAAGTAATAGATTTAGGCAACATAAAACAATATAACCCCGTAGATATTGTCTTTAAATTTAAAAATACAGGCGGGAAGCCCGTAATTATTACAAATGCAAAAGCTTCTTGCGGCTGCACCGATATAGAATACTCACATAAACCGATATTGCCGGGCGAAACGTCATCTGTCAGGGTTACTTATGATGCCGAGGCTCTCGGAGTATTTAATAAAACCGTAACACTGACAATGAATATTGAAAAAAGTTCGCAAGTGTTGCATATTAAAGGAACGGTAGTGAAATAATCAAAATCTCATTTTTTTCAGTCTGTCCATTTCGCGTTTGTCATCATTTTGCTTTAAGCTTTCCCGCTTATCGTGGTATTTTTTACCCCTGGCAATATGAAATTCTAATTTTGCAAGTCCTTTATCATTAATAAACAGCCTGGTAGGCACAATAGTTAAAGAGCTTGCCTTAACCTTTTTATCAATTTTATTAATTTCTTTCCTTGTAAGAAGAAGTTTTCTCATTCTTTTTGGGTCGTGATTTGCATAAGTTCCGTGCGAATATTCGGAAATATGCATCTTAACGTAAATTTCCGGCTTGCCGGGTTTCCCCGGTGAAGGGAGCAAAACACAGTAAGCATCATTTAAGCTCGCCTTTCCGGCACGTATTGACTTTATCTCTGTTCCGTAAAGTTGGATGCCCGCAACAAATTTGTCAAGCAACTCAAAATCGTGCCTTGCTTTTTTATTCTTTATGTTAATAACGTTTGACATAAGTCGCAAAAGTAGTTAAAATTTAAAAACTTTAAATTATTCATTGAACAATAATTCTGAAAATAATTACTTTTGCTGTTTCAATGCCGGAAATACAAACAACATATGATATAATTACCGTTCTCGGTGCAACAGCAGGCGGGAAAACAGCCTTGGCTGCCCGGCTTGCCTATGAGCTTAACGGCGAAATTATAAGTGCCGATTCCAGGCAGGTATATCGAGGAATGGATATAGGAACCGGGAAGGACTTAGAAGATTATATTGTTGAAAATAAAAATATTCCTTATCATTTGATTGATATTGTCGATGCCGGTTATAAATATAATGTATTCGAGTATCAGAAAGACTTTTTAAAAGTTTATCTTAATTTGAAAAAAAAAGGCAAACTCCCTGTTTTATGCGGCGGGACAGGAATGTATATTGATGCCGTTCTTAAAGGCTATAAATTAATTAATGTTCCGCATAGCGATAAACTGAAAAAAGAGCTTGAGAAAAAGACCGACAGCGAGCTGATTGAAATTCTGAAACAAAACAAAGAACTTCATAACAGAAGCGATACATCAAATCGTAAACGCCTTATAAGAGCAGTCGAAATTGCATTATATTACCGGGAAAATAAAGATGTCGATTTTTGGTTTCCTAAAATAAAAAGTTTGAATATCCAGGTTGTTTTTGACAGAAATTCGAGGCGGCAAAGGATAACGCAAAGATTAAAAGAACGCTTGCAAAACGGAATGATTGCCGAGGTTGAGAATTTGGCGGAAGCAAATGTCCCGGTTGATACGCTGAAATATTACGGATTGGAATATAAATATGTAACAGAATATATTCTGAAAGAAATATCTTATGATGAGATGTTTAAAAAACTTGAAACGGCAATTCATCAGTTTTCAAAGAGACAAATGACATGGTTTCGCAAAATGGAAAAAGACGGGCACAAAATTCATAAAATTGACGGATATTTGCCTCTTAGCGAAAAAGTTGCAGCCGTAAAAAAACTTTTATTTACACAAAAACAATGACAACCCAAATTATAATACAAGCATTTTTACTCACTCTTTTTGCCGGATTATCAACCGGAATAGGAAGTGCTTTGGCTTTTTTTGCAAAAAAAACTAATACAAAATTTTTGTCGGTATCTTTAGGGTTCTCTGCCGGAGTAATGATTTACGTATCAATGGTAGAGATTCTCTCAAAGGCTCAAATAAGTCTGACGGGAGTTTACGGCGATAAAATCGGAAGTTGGTATACCGTTGCCGGATTTTTCGGAGGAATGTTTATTATCGCAATCATAGATAAACTTATTCCGGAGTTTGAAAATCCTCACGAAATACATAAAATTGAAAATGTTGAAGATAAAGTTGAAGCAGCCAAGAAAAAGAAACTTTTGAAAATGGGAATGCTTTCTGCTGTTGCCATAGCAATTCATAATTTCCCGGAAGGGCTGGCAACTTTTACGGCAGCCTTAACAGACCCTGCTCTCGGTATTGCCATTGCCGTAGCCATAGCAATTCATAACATTCCGGAAGGTATTGCAGTTTCAATACCTTTATATTATGCCACGGGAAGCAAGAAAAAAGCATTTTGGTATTCTTTTTTGTCCGGATTGGCAGAACCTGTCGGGGCAATAATAGGATTTGCGGTATTGATGCCTTTTTTAAATGATACTGTTTTCGGTATATTATTCGCAGCAGTTGCAGGAATTATGGTTTTTATTTCATTAGACGAACTTCTGCCTACAGCTCGCGAATACGGTCAGCCGCATTCTGCAATATACGGTCTTATTGCCGGTATGATGGTAATGGCTGTAAGCTTAATATTATTTATTTAAAAAGAGATATTATGTTTTCAATGTATTTTAACTTAGGAGTTGAGCATATAACTGATTTAAACGGATATGATCACATCCTTTTTCTGACCGCTTTGGCTGCAGTATATCTGCTTCAGGACAGCAAAAAAGTTATAATTTTGATAACGGCTTTTACTATAGGGCATTCCGTAACATTAGCATTAGCAACTTTAAGAATTATTAAAATTCCGTCTGATTTAATAGAATTTTTGATTCCTTTAACTATTTTTATTTCCGCATTTTTAGATTTCTTTTATAATGAACAAAAAACAGGAAAAAGAATTCATCACATAAAGTATACATTGGCAATGTTTTTCGGCTTAATTCACGGTTTAGGTTTTTCAAATTATCTGAGAGAATTACTCGGTAACGAAGAAAATATAGTATCTCCCTTATTTGCTTTCAATATAGGGCTGGAAGTCGGACAAATTATTATTGTTGCCGCATATCTGACCTTGGCAACGGTTTTGGTCAAATTCCTGAAGGTGCCGCGAAGAGACTTGTCTTTAATAACAGCGGGAGCAGCTTTCGGAATATCAATTATTTTAATGATTGAACGTTACCCTTTTTAGAAAAAGAAAAAAGCCCTGCTTTTGCAGAGCTTTGTGCCCGGAACAAGAATCGAACTTGCACTCCGAAGATCGGAACATGGCCCTCAACCATGCGCGTCTACCAATTCCGCCATCCGGGCTTTTTCAGAGGCTGCAAATTTATCTATTTTTCTTAAATCGGAAAAGATATAATTAAAAAAATATTTATTTTTTTCAGGTTTTTAAATTAATCTTAAAATTCAATAAAAAATATTAATTGTAAAATGCTTTTAGTATTTTTGCTTTTATTTTTTAAACAGACAAAAATGACGGATATAAGAGAACTAAACAGAAAAATAGAAGAAGAAAGTGGCTTTATTAATACAATTACAGAAGAAATAAGCCGTGTAATCGTAGGACAGAATCATATGGTTAACAGTCTGTTAACCGGTTTGTTGACAGGAGGTCATATATTATTGGAGGGAGTTCCCGGATTGGCTAAAACACTTGCCGTAACTTCTTTGGCTAAAATTATAAATGCAAAATTCAGCCGTATTCAGTTTACTCCGGATTTACTTCCTGCAGATTTACTAGGAACGATGATTTACAATCACAAAACAGGAGATTTTGTAACCAGAAAAGGACCTGTTTTTGCAAATTTTGTTTTAGCAGACGAAATAAACCGCTCGCCGGCAAAAGTGCAAAGTGCTTTACTTGAAGCAATGCAGGAAAAACAAGTAACCATAGGAGAAACTACTTATAAACTTGAGGAACCTTTTTTGGTTTTGGCTACTCAAAATCCGATAGAGCAGGAGGGAACTTATCCTTTGCCGGAAGCACAGGTTGACAGATTTATGCTTAAAGTTATAATTAGCTATCCTTCAAAAAGCGAAGAGCAGATTATAATAAGACAAAATATTGCAAAAAATTATCCGGAAATAAACACCTTACTTTCGGTAGACGATATTTTACGGGCAAAAAATCTGGTAAAAGAAGTTTATTTAGACGAAAAAATAGAAAAATATATAGTTGATATTGTTTTTGCATCAAGAACTCCGGAAAATTACGGGCTGAAAGATTTTGAGAATTATATATCTTTCGGAGCATCGCCGAGAGCAGGTATTAATTTAGCACTTGCGGCAAAGGCTTATGCTTTTATTCAACACAGAGGTGCGGTATTTCCCGAGGATGTGAGGGCTGTTTGTAAAGACGTGATGAGGCACAGGATAGGTTTAACATATGAAGCCGAAGCTGAAAATATTACGTCTGAATATATTATTACCGAAATTTTAAATTCGGTTGAGGTGCCTTAGTTAAAAGCCGAAAAAGACAAAACCTGTTTAAAGATATTTCGTTTTCCATTTTTTAAAGAACTCGGGCGTGATAAGTTCGAGTTCTCTGTTTTTGTTCATAAATATTTGAACACTTGATGCCGTGAGTATTGTTTCGTTATCAGATTTTCTTTTTATTTCATATTCGTAACATATCTTTGCGGCGGGCGTATCGGTAAAAGTAGTTTTTATAATTATTTCGTCTTCGTAA
>JALSMF010000428.1 GCA_026987795.1 Bacteroidales bacterium | reverse complement strand
AAAAAACAGCTGACGAAATAATAAAGCAGGGGGCAATTATTACGGAATTTACAAGAGATGCAACCTTTGACAGACAAAACTTCTTAAAACGTAACCGCATAATAGCCGGTCTTTCTCACGCAACAGTAATTATTGAATCGGCAGAAAAAGGAGGCTCTTTGGTTACTGCCGATATCGCAAACTCATACGACAGAGATGTATTTGCCGTTCCGGGAAGACTTACGGATAAATTTTCGAAAGGAACAAACAATCTCATAAAAACACACAAAGCATTTTTATTGCAGTCTGCAAAAGATATTGAGTATATTCTTAATTGGGAACAAAACATTAAAGTGAAACAAAAAGTCTTATTTGTTGAATTCTCTGAAGATGAAAAAAAAATAGCGGCAATTCTGCTGAAAAACGGAAAGGCTGCAATTGATTATATTTGCAAAGAAACAAGATTTAATTCGGCAAAAGTATCTTCTTTACTTCTCGAAATGGAATTTAAAGATGCCGTAAAATGCCTGCCCGGAAAAGTCTTTGAAATAAACGAACACATTAATTTTTAAATAAATACATGAACCTGTCTGTTGTAATAATAACTTTTAACGAAGAAAAAAATATAGAAAGATGTCTTAACTCCGTAAAAGAAGTTGCTGATGAAATTATTGTATTAGACTCTTTTTCAACAGATAAAACGGAAGAAATTTGCAAAAAACATAACGTAAAATTCTTTCAGCACAAATTTGACGGGCACATACAACAAAAAAACAGAGCTGTCAGCTTAGCTGAAAACGATTATGTTCTGTCTCTTGATGCCGATGAAGAACTATCTCTTACCCTCTCCGAAGAAATAAAAAAAGTAAAGAAAAAATATCCGGCAGATGCATATTTTTTCAACCGTCTGAATTTTTTTTGCGGTAAACCGGTAAAATACGGCGGATGGTATCCGGACAAGAAAATTCGTTTATGGAATAAAAATAAAGGAGAATGGGGTGGAATAAATCCGCACGATACAGTAATTTTGAAAAAAAATGCAACAAAAAATTACTTAACCGGAAACCTCCTGCATTATTCCTATAACTCAATTGACGAATACTTAACTCAGGCAAACAAGTTCAGCACAATAAGTGCAAAAGAACTTGTAAAACGAAATAAAAAGCATTTATACATCAAAGCCGTATTAAGTCCTTTGTTTAAATTTTTCAAAAATTATTTTTTAAAACTGGGATTTATCGGCGGTTATACCGGTTTTATGATTTCTGCCGTAAATGCATTTGAAACTTTTATGAAATACTCAAAAGCAATATATTACAATAAAAAACAAATGCCGAAATAAGCAGGCAAGTTTTATTTCTGCCTGAATTTTACGACAGCCCAGCCGTCTTTTTCCCGAACGGTATCAAACTTCAACCCGGTTTTCTCTCCTGCCTTTTTAACCTCCTCATACTCCCTGAAATAAAACCCGCTTGTAAGCAGAATGCCGTTGTCATTAAGCGATTTTACCAACAAAGGCATATCTGCCGTTACAATATTTTTCCAAATATTTTCATAAATTATATCAAAAGTCTCACCTTTAATATCAGACATTGTCCCGAGTCTTACTTCAATATCCGGAGTTTCGTTTACCAAAATATTTTCTTGTGTGTTTTTAACAGCTTTAATATCGTTATCAACAGCAAGCGTAAACCCGGAACCTCGTATTTTACTTAATATTGCTAAAATGCCGGTTCCTGTCCCCATATCCAAAACTCTTTTATTTTGCAAGTCTGTCTTTAATATTTCATCAATAAGCATATAAGTTGTAGCATGATATCCCGTTCCGAAAGCTGTTTTAGGGTCAATCACTATTTCTTTCTTAATATTTTTAAATTTCGGGTGAAATGAAGCTCTTACTACAAGTTTATCTCCGAAAATAATCGGTTCAAAATAATTTTCTGTCCACTTTTTATTCCAGTTTTCATCTTCAATTTTATTAACAAAATATTTTACACTAAAACCTTCAAACTTTTTGTCAAAACCGAACAACTTTTTATTTTCAAAATCAGCCTCGGGCATATAAGCATTTATACCGCTGTCGGTTTCCATAAAACTCTCAAAACCTGTATCGGTAAGAAATGCCGTTAAAACGTCTCTGTGTTTTTGCAAATTAGGACTAAGTTCGCATATCAATTCAATATAGTCAAGATTATCTTTCATTTATTTTTTTGATTACTCTTGTTTGAAAACGGGCTGAATTTATCAAACCATATTTTCCATAAAATAAAGATAACACCCCATGCAACTATCTTAAAAACAAGATGATGGTTAACTTCACTGTATTCCGGACAGCAATATGCCGTAATTGCCAGCCCCGAAATTCTTAAAATATTAACAAATGTTATAATAGCCAAGCCCATAGGAATATACCAAATTTTATGTTTCCAACTTCCGGGAAACACAGCTATTAAGCCCGCATACGCAAGCATAACATTACGTCCCATACAACCTCGGTCTAAATAAACACCGTGAGCTTTCAGTCCGTCAATTATTCTTATTGTCTTGCCGTATGTAACAACCTCGAATCCAAACATTTCTGTAAAAATTTCAGAAAAAAACAATAACATACGTGCAAAATAGTTTAAGGCAATTACATAATATTTATCGATTGTTTCGTTTTCTCTTAAAACTCCGTAAAACAACCAAGTTATAAAAAAAAGAACAATTCCGCCTACAAGAAAGCGAATCCAGTATTTATTAATATTATCTTTCAATTATCCGGTAAAAAATGTAAATATTATTGCAAACAAAAATAAAATTAATCAAATTTCAAAAAATCCGCTTAATTTTGAGTTTTGTAAAAATATAATAAAATCGAATTTATAATGAAAAATCTTAGATTTATTTTATCTCTTGCACTTATCTTATACACCTGCAAGGGAATTTCACAGGAACAAAAAACATTCTTCAGAGAGGATAAAACAAAAATAAGCGAAGGGGTCTTTAAGGACGGAAAAGAAGAAGGTGTTTGGAAATTTTGGGACAAAAAAGGAAATCTTGTAAGAGAAACAGAATACCGTAAAGGAATTGCAAACGGCAGAGTTACATACTTTTATGACAACGGAAACAAGCTAAACGAAGGATATGTCGAAAACGGAACAAAAAACGGAAAATATACGGAATGGTTCAGAGACGGCACATTAAAAACAAAAGGAAAATATTCTCTCGGATATAAAGACAGCCTTTGGAATGAATATTACATAAACGGTAAACTGAAAGCAATAAAACTTTACGAAAAAGGAAACGAATTTTTGCAATTATACTTAACGGCAAAAGGTGATACTCTTATTAAAAACGGAAGCGGAAAATTTATTTCATACTTCCCCGACGGAACAATAAAAGCAGAAGGAAGATATCACAAAGGATTAAAAGACTCAACCAGGATTACATATTATTCAAATCAAAACATAAAGTCTCGGGGAACATATAATAAAGGAATAAAAACGGGTCATTGGCTGACATACTACCGAAACGGAAATATTGAAAGCGATATAAACTATGAAAACGGTTTTAACAAAAAATATTATGAAAACGGACAACTTTCAATGTCAGGAAAAATATTAAACGGTAAAAAAGACAGTATTTGGACATATTGGTATAAAAACGGTAAAATTAAAAGAACAGGAAATTTTTCTGAAGGAAAAAAAGAAGGCTTACACACCTCTTGGTACAAAAACGGAAAAAAAGAAGCAGAAATTAATTTCAAAAATGACAAAAAACACGGAAAAGCCAAATGGTACTTCCCCGACGGAAAACCCGATATTTTCGGAAACTTCAAAAACGGAATACAAGACGGAATATGGACATATTGGCAAACTAATTTCATAAACGGAGACTCTATAACCATTAAAGGAAACGAGGGCCCGTATAAAAACGGAAAAGCGGAAGGAATCTGGACATATTGGTACCCTGACGGCTCCGTATGGAAAAAAGGTCTTTTTAAAAATGATAAAAAAGAAGGGAAATGGTTTGTTTATTACGAAAACGGAAAGATATTTCATGAAGGTAAATTTGAAAACGGAAAAGAACAAGGACTGTGGACTTCATACTACGAAAACGGAAAAAAAGAAATGTCCGGGTGGTTTAATAATGCCTTAACCGACAGTATCTGGACAGCCTGGTACCTCAACGGAAATTTAAAATATAAAATAAAATATACCGACGGAGTAAAAAACGGAGAAGCCGTTTATTTCAATCAAAACGGTGTTAAAATATTACACGAAACCTATAAAAACGGTATCCTTAACGGAAAATACGAAACATTTTTTGATAATAAGCAGCTAAGCCAAAAAGGAGAATATTTAAACGGCAGCAAAAACGGTAAATGGACAGAATTTAATTCATACGGAAAAAAAATAAGAGAAGAATATTATCTTAAAGGAAAAAGAAACGGTAAATCTAAAATTTGGTATCCCGATGGTAAATTAAAAAAAGAAGCAGAATATAAAAACGGAATGCTGAACGGCATGATTTCTGAATACGATAAAACCGGAAAATTAATATACAAAGCAAAATTTAAAAATAATATTGTTATAAAAACAATAAAACCCCGCTCATAAACTTTGATTTTTTGTTAATCAGCGAATTATTGTATTTTTGGGGTTTTATCTTAGTACTTGTTTAATGAAACAACTGTTTGATTTAATTGATAAAGCTTGGGAAAACAAAGAGCATTTGAAAGAAAAAGAAACCCGTGAAGCTGTATTTAACGTAATAGACTTAATTGATAAAGGTGAATTAAGAATTGCCGAGAAAGTTAACGGCTATTGGGAAGTAAACGAAAGTGCCAAAAAAGCCGTAATCCTCTATTTTCCGCTGCAGGATATGAAACCTATGCGAGCGGGAGATTTAGAATTTTTCGATAAAATACCTTTAAAAAAAGATTACCGAAAATTAGGAATAAGAGTTGTTCCGCATGCCGTTGCAAGATACGGCTCTTACATTTCCCCGGGAGTCATAATGATGCCCTCTTACGTAAACATCGGCGCCTACGTTGATGAAGGAACTATGATAGACACCTGGGCAACGGTAGGCTCTTGTGCACAAATAGGAAAACGTGTTCATTTAAGCGGAGGCGTAGGTATCGGCGGAGTATTAGAACCGGTTCAGGCATCACCCGTTATTATAGAAGACGATTGCTTTATCGGCTCCAGATCTATTATTGTAGAAGGCGTAAGAATAATGAAAGAAGCCGTTATCGGAGCCGGAGTTTCAATTACAAAATCAACAAAAATAATAGATGTTACCAGCGTTGAGCCTGTTGAGTATAAGGGTGTTATCCCCTCACGCTCGGTGGTAATTCCCGGAATGACAACAAAAAAATTTCCGGCAGGTAATTTTCAAGTTCCGGTTGCCCTGATTATAGGAAAAAGAAAAGCATCAACCGATTTAAAAACATCTTTAAATGATGCCTTGCGAGAATTTAATGTTACTGCTTAAACTTCTGTTTTAATAATTATTTCTGTCATTAAGTTTTAAAAAATGAAAATAGGATTTGAAGCCAAAAGGGCTTTTTACAACAGAGGAGGACTCGGTAATTACAGCCGTAACACCATAGAAATACTATCGAAATATTATCCGCAAAACTCATATTATTTATTTACCCCGTCTGTCGAAAATGCCGTAAACTTTAAAAAAGCCGAAAACGTAAAAACGGTTATCCCGAAACTATTCCTCAGCAAAACCTTTAAGTCATACTGGAGAACCGTTCGCCTATCAAAAAAAATACGGGAATACAAATTAGATATTTTTCACGGGTTAAGCGGAGAACTGCCGTATAAATCGGACAAAAGAAATAACACAAAACTTATTGTTACAATTCACGACCTGATATTTCTGAGATATCCGGAGCTTTATCGTCCGGTTGACCGAAAAATATATTTTCATAAAGCAAAATATGCCTGCGAAATTGCAGATACGATTATTGCCGTAAGCGAACAAACAAAAACTGACATAATAAATTTTCTGGATATTCCGGACAATAAAACAGAAGTTGTTTATCAGGGCTGTAATTCTATATTTTACAACGAAGTTGACACAAACAAAAAAATAGAAGTAACGCAAAAATATAACCTGCCCGAAAAATACATCTTAAATGTAGGAACCGTAGAAAAAAGAAAAAACACTTTATCTGTTTTAAAAGCCCTGAAACACGGAAAAACAGAAACAGAATTTGTGATCGTAGGCAAAAAAACAGATTATCAAAATGAGCTTGAAAAATATGCCGAAGAAAATAACTTAGCAGATAAACTCACAATCCTTAATGATGTTCCGAGCGAAGATTTGCCGGCAATATATCAGCAGGCAGAACTATTTGTATATCCGTCATTTTTTGAAGGCTTCGGTATTCCGCTTATAGAAGCTCTTTATTCCAAAATTCCGGTAATAACGACAAAAGGCGGAGTTTTCAGCGAAACAGGAGGGTTATCTTCAATTTACATTGACCCCGAAAATTATGAACAACTTGCGGAAGCTATAAATAATGTTCTTAACGACAAAAAGTTAAGAGAAAAGATGATTTCCGAAGGTTATGATTTTGTGCAAAAATTTAATGAAGAAAAAATTGCATCAAATTTAATGAACGTATATTTAAAATGAAAGAGGATATTAAAAAAGCTGTTGAGGTATTACAAAACGGAGGTGTAATACTATACCCCACAGACACGATATGGGGATTAGGGTGCGATGCAACCGATAAAAATGCCGTTTCAAAAATCTATAAAATAAAGCAACGAAACGAAGAAAAAAGTATGCTTGTACTTTTAAATAATATGAACAATATTTATTCTTACGTAGATATAGTTCCGGAAATAGCCCTTGATATTGCCGAATTATCAGAAAAGCCGGTAACATTAATTTATCCGGGAGCAAAAAACTTAGCCGAGAACCTTATTGCTCCCGACGGAAGCATAGGAATACGCATTACAAAAGAAGAATTTACATATCAACTGTTACAAAAATTCAGAAAACCCATAGTTTCAACTTCTGCAAATATCGCAGGAGATAAAACTGCTGCAAATTTTTCCGAAATTTCCGAAAAAATAAAATCTCAAGTTGATTACATTGTTAAATACAGACAAGAAGATAATACACCCAAAGCCTCTTC
>JALSMF010000427.1 GCA_026987795.1 Bacteroidales bacterium | reverse complement strand
TACCTTACATTTCGGCTACAAGAGCCGAATAATATAACAACAGATATTATCGTTAGTATAAAAGATATGCGATTCATCATATATTGTTCCGTAAATATTGATTATCACACAAAAATATAAATTAAATTTATTTTAACGTCATAAAATATTAAATCGGCACTTTTATTGAACATAATTTAAAGGAAAACAATTAATCTATGAATAATTACGAAAACATTTTTAAAATAACTCATAATAACATAAAACCGGCTCAGGGATTAGTGCTTGTATCAGAGCCCTTTGCTCCCGACGGAATATTTACCAGGTCTGTAATTTTACTTGCAGAACATAATACCGAAGGTACTGTCGGGTTTATTCTTAACAAACCTGTTAACAGAAAAATATCTGAAATTTCTTCAGAATTCGGAAATTTTGACATAAACGTATCGATAGGCGGCCCTGTAGGAAGCGAACATATATACTATATACATACTTACGGAAAAAAAATACCGGGCAGCATACATATAAAGGATAACTTATATTGGGGCGGTGATTTTGATATAATAAAAACTATGTCGGAAGCAGGAGCATTAGATAAAAATAAGATACGCTTTTTTATAGGATACTCCGGATGGGGAACAAAGCAACTTGACAACGAAATAAAAAAAGATTATTGGCTGGTTTCCGATATTGATGTAAAAACAATTATGCAAAACGATAAAAAAATATGGGATAAGGCAGTTTCGGGTTTAGGCAAACCATACATGTTGTGGCAATATTTTCCTGAAAATCCGAATCTTAATTAGCATTTTCAAGGTTATTTACGAACAGTAAAAAATTGTACCCCCGACAGGAATCGAACCTGTATCTACAGTTTAGGAAACTGCTATTCTATCCGTTGAACTACGAGGGCTTTACAAACAGCAAAAATAGAAAAAGAAACGTATCATTCAAACTGCTGTTATATTTTTTCAACTTTTATGATATTTACAGGACATATTTCTGCTGCTTCTTTATTGTGATTATACTCATCGTCAGATACAACTGCAATAAAAATATTTTTCTTACTTTTTGCATCCGTCAAGCTGCTTTTTCCGTCGCTTTCGTCCATAACCCAACGAAAAGGTGCAACTTCGACACAGTAATTACACCCTATACATTTTGCTCTGTGATGAGTAATTCTTATCATAATTTATTTTAAGCACGCAAATTTTGTTAATTTTGGTCGATATTTCAAAAATAAATCTGCAGCTTCTGAAGTTTTATACAGATTAAAGTATGAATAAAATACATTTCTATATAATATTAATTATAACGGCTCTTTTTTCGGCATGTGCACAAATAGGCACACTTTCCGGAGGTGAAAGAGATACCGACCCGCCCGTTTTTCTCGAAAGTTCTCCGCCCGATAAAGGACTTAATTTTAAAGGAAATGAAATAAAATTAACTTTTGATGAATTTTTTGTTTTAGAAAATCTTAACGCAACTTTTTTATCATCTCCGCCTTTACTTAAGAAACCCGATTTTAAAATAAAAAGAAAATCTCTAATCATTAATTTAAATGAACAACTTAAAGATACAACAACATATACATTTTTATTCGGAAATTCAATAAAAGACTTTCACGAAGGAAATAAAATGAACGATTTCAGATTTGTTTTTTCAACCGGAGACAAACTTGACACAATGGAGATTTCCGGAAAAGTTATTGATGCCGTAACACATAAAGCACAACCCGATTTATTAGTAATGCTTTATACAAATCTTACAGATTCTGCTCCTGTTACGGACAAGCCTTACTATATAGCCAAAACCGACACATCCGGAATTTTTAAAATTAATTACATAAAGCCCGGTAAATACAAGATATTCGCACTAAAAGACAACGATGCAAATTTAAATTTCAATTTACCGAATGAAAAAGTTGCATTTACAGACTCTCTAATAGTCCCGAAAGTTAAGAAAGAAACAAAAATTGATACTTTTAAAGCAGGCTCGGTATTGCATACAGGCTCCGAAGATGCTGCCGGAGACACCCTTACAAAAGATACCGTGATTGTTTATGAAAATTATATTTACAGTCCGTCAGACATTATCCTTTTTGCTTTTACGGAAGACAAAAATAAGCAATACCTTTCGGGTGCCGAAAGAGAGACAAAAGGCAAATGTGTCTTCAATTACTCAAAAAGCACGGAAGATTTAACAATAAACGGTTTAAATTTCAATTTAACCGAAAAAAACTCTTTTATTGAAAAGCAGGATTCCGGAAAAACCGTTATCGTTTGGCTGAAAGACAAAAAACTGTTTTCAAAAGATACCCTTAAATTTATAAGTTCTTATTTTAACAAAGATTCTGCAGACAATAAAATTGCCGAACATGATACTGTAATTCTCGGATTTAATTTTGCCGCCGATACACTTAAAAAACATATTAAATTTATTGATACAGACCCTTATGTTGATTATTTTTCAGATTTCAGTTTTGAATCTGAAACTCCTGTTTTAAGAGCAGATACTTCCAAAATAAGCTTTTTTGAATTAACTGATACAATCGTTTCCGATGCCAGGAAACAAGACCTTATAAAACATTTCAGACCGGCTCCGGATACGTTAATTTTTGCATTAAGGCGTCCTTATGTCAACGATTTTTACATAAAAATATTAAATGCCGACACAAGTGAAGTTAAATATGATAAAAAATATTCCGACACCGATACTTTATTGATTTGCTCTGTAAAAAACAAAAACATTTACAAAAAAGACACGTTAAAACTCATTGTTTTTTATGACAATGAATATTTTAAAGGTCAGATTCAAAAATTTAAAGATACTCTAAGCCTTCCTCTCTTTAAGCAATCTTTGCTGTCTGTTAAACGCCCTTCGCCCGATACAGTTGTTTTGAACTTCAAAAAAAACATAACGGGAAAAACAACCGTTGAACTTGCACCTGAAAATGCTGAAAATTGGTTCAGAAAACTTAAGTCCGACAACAATAAAAAAATAATATTAAAAATTACCGATAAATATTTAACCGAAGAAGATACTTTAATGCTAAAAATAAGAGTTTTCGATTATGACAATACAAAAGGAGACAAAATTTATTTTGAATATGTAAAAAATGCCGTCTTTAAACACAAAAAACAAAAACTTAAAAAATACGGCAGACCTCAACCAAGTGAGTTTTTTCTGGTGTTTAACAAACCGCTTATTTCAAACCCGGAAATTAAAGACCTGCGTTATAAAAATGAAAATGCTTTCAGCTTTAAATACAACAAAACAAAAGACAGCCTTATATGTAAAATAACCGACGGCAGAATTGCAGAAAACGACACCCTGAAAATAGCCGTAAATTATAAAAGTAAATACAAGAAAAAAACAGCAGAACACACAGATACATTATCTTTAATATATAAAAAACAGCGACACAGAAAACGAAGAGTAACAAGCAAAACGGATAATACAAAAACCGTAAAAGACTCTGTTCCCGAAGGGGAAGAAAAAATAAGCATAAAAATCCCGGTCAGTTTTTCAGTATTTAAAGATTCTGTTAACGATAAAAAAATACACGTTACTTTCAATAAAAAAGAAGGATATTCATATTTACTTAAACTTGATTCGCTTGCTCTTGAAGATTATTACGGTAATTACTCCCAAATAAAAGAATACAAAATAAACGTTCGTAAAAAAGACGATTACGGTAAGATAACCTTAAATATTTCCGGAGTGAAATTCTTTGAGCAAGATAACTTTTATTTTATGAATGATACCGCAACCGTTGACAGTGCCGAATATTCAAAATTAACCGAAGGTCAGATTATTTTAAACCTTTACGACAAAGACAAGAACCTTCTTAAAACCGAAAAAATAACAAAAGACACCGTAATATATTATGAAAATATAATACCTCAAACCTACGACATAACAATAATATATGACAAAAACAAAAACGGGAAACAAGATACGGGTAATTACCTCAAACATATCCAGCCCGAACGAATTATATATTTCCCGGATGAAATAATAATAAAACCAAACTGGGATAATCAAATTGACATAAAATTCAGAAACCTAAACAAAATATAATGGCACATAAGAAAAAAAACAAACTTCCCCTCTACAACAAAAAAACTCTTCAGAAATCAGTATTAGAAATATTCAGAAAAAGACCTGCACAGCAATTTAACTACAAACAAGTAGCAAAAAAACTTTCAATTACCGATTTACGAACCAAGCAACTCCTCAACGAAGTCCTTTCAATGCTTTGCACAGAAGGAAAGCTGGAAGAAATGCAGAAAGGTAAATTTAAATTTGCACCAACAAAATCGGTAGTAACCGGCAAAGTTGTCCTGATTGCTTCAGGCTCTGCTTTTGTTATTTCTGAAGAAACCGAAGAAGATATATATATACCGCGAAAATATATGAACCGTGCACTAAACGGAGATACCGTAGAAGTAAGAATTTGGGCAAGAAGAAAAAAACGCAGTCCTGAAGGAGAAATTACCAAAATAATAAAACGAAATAAATCAAAATTTGTCGGGATAGTGAGTATCACAAACGACAATATTGCATTCTTAATTGTTACCGAACGTAATATGCCCTACGATATTTTTATTCCTTCAAGAAACCTGAACGGTGCCGAACACGGCAAAAAAGCAGTGGCAGAAATTACGGAATGGAACGAACATCAGAAAAATCCTACCGGAAAAATTATTGACGTTCTCGGAAACGAAGGCGACAACGATGCAGAAATGAACGCTATTCTGACCGAATTTAACCTGCCTTACAAATATCCGGAACATCTTACGGCACTTGCCGATAAAATACCCGTAGAAATATCAAAAGAAGAAATTAAAAAAAGAAAAGATTTCAGGAACGTTCCTACCTTTACCATAGACCCGGAAGACGCAAAAGATTTTGACGATGCTCTGTCTTTCAGGAAACTGAAAAACGGAAACATTGAAGTAGGCATTCATATTGCCGATGTTACCCATTATGTTAAAGAAGGAGACCCTATTGACCGCGAAGGCTACGAACGCGCAACCTCCGTTTATCTTGTCGACAGAACAATCCCTATGCTGCCCGAAAAACTGTCAAACAATATTTGCTCGCTGCGTCCTAATGAAGACAAGCTGACATATTCGGCTGTTTTTGAAATTGACGGCGAGGCAAATATTCACAAACAATGGTTCGGACGAACAATAATAAATTCTGACAGGCGATTTAACTATGCCGAAGCACAAGAAATAACAGAAACCGGAAAAGGCGATATGGCAACGGAAATTACCGAGCTTAACAAACTTGCAAAAAAGTTAAGAGAAAAAAGATTTAAAAACGGCTCTGTATCTTTTGAAAGGGTTGAAGTAAAATTTAAACTTGACGAAAAAGGCAAACCGCTCGGAGTTTACTTTAAAGAAGCAAAAGATTCTAATCATTTAATAGAAGAATTTATGCTTTTGGCAAATAAAAAAGTTGCCGAATTTATCGGAAAAACACTTAACAAACCTTTTATATATCGTATTCACGACGAACCGGACATCGAAAAACTGCACTCTTTCTCCCGTTTTATAAAACAATTCGGTTACGATTTCAAATTTAAAGACGAAGCCGAAATTGCACCCAATCTTAACAAACTGCTTGATAACGTAAAAGGTAAAGCAGAACAAAACATGATAGAACAACTTGCCGTAAAATCTATGGCTAAAGCCGAATATTCTGCCGATAACATAGGGCATTACGGTTTGGCATTCAGTTTTTACACGCATTTTACTTCACCTATAAGACGTTATCCGGATATGATGGTGCATCGCCTGCTCACAAAATACCTTAACAAAGGAAAACCGGCAATGACTAACGAACTGAACGAAAAATGCAAGCATGCATCCGACCGTGAACGTCTTTCCGTTATGGCGGAACGAGCTTCAATAAAATACAAACAAGCCGAATTTATGAAAGACAAACTCGGCTCCGTTCATAATGCCGTCATTTCCGGTGTTACCGAAAGAGGTCTTTACGTTGAAATTATCGAAACAAAAATTGAAGGAATGATAGCAATGCGTGATTTAGACGATGATTTTTATATTTTTGATGACGATAATTACTGCATTATCGGTGAACGCAAAAAGAAAAAATACCGTCTCGGCGATAACATAAAAATTCAACTCATAGGTGTTAATATGCAAAACAGAACTTTAGATTTTGTTCCGGCTGAAGAGTTTTAACCGCTTATTCGTAAAGTTTCGGCGTGTCTTTGAGGCACGCCGAAACTCGTTAAAGCAAGATTTGTTAATGCAAAGTTCTTATGCAGTTTGCAGCGGGGTATTTCCTTGCCGGAAAAGTATTCCTGCAAGCTGCGGGATATGTTTTCCGGTGCGGCAAACTGTTGCTGCGGGTTGCGGGGCTTGTTTTCCGGTATTGCAATTGCTTCCTGCAAGTTGCAGGGCATAAATGCAACTATTTCAAACATATTATGCGAGTTGCTGTGGGTGTTTGTATATCACCGCTTGGATTTCGCCTTGTTGCCAATCGACATTCGGTAAATTTATTATATCGGGACAGAATTCTTTTAAAATATTTTCTGCTGTTTCGTGTGATAACCGGATGCGGGCTTGGTCTATTCTCCGATTTTTTTCATTTCAAAGCCCCAAGAAATGATATAGCCCGGGTCGTAATTTTCATGTTTTCATTTAGCACTTTTTTGATTTATTTTCTCAGAGTTAAAAAAACATTTTTGATTCCGGGTGTTATTTTAGAAGATACGACGACTTTAAGTCATCGTATCTTTTAATTCTTTTTTCAGGCTTGTTCCGCAGCCGGAAAACTTATTGATTAGTATAAATCACTATGACATTCGGAGCATGCCGCTTCCTTCCATGCTTCGTCTATGTCAACCGGATGTTTAAACTCCAATGCTCCGTTTACAAATGTTGACTGAATTAACGTGTCAACACCTTGTGAGAGAATTGTATGGCACAAATTACAGTCGTTTCTTATTTTTTTTCCTGTTTCGCTTACCATCGTTCCGGAATGACATCTGAAACATCCTTTAGATTCCTGATGTCCTATATGGTTTACGTAAGAAGTATGATAAACATTCATCTGCGGAAAACTGTTTTTACTGAATTCTTCCTGAATACCTGAAATTGCCGAATCAATAAGTTTTTTATTCGTCTTG
>JALSMF010000426.1 GCA_026987795.1 Bacteroidales bacterium | reverse complement strand
TTTATAAAGAAGACTGTGAAACGCAAAAACGAATTTTGCAAGACGAGTTCTTTAAGTGGAAAGGTAACTATGAGCAGATTGATGACGTATTAATTGTCGGATTCAAAGTTTAGCAGACTGTTAATACAAACTTTCAGGCTGTCTTTCCAAAAAGGAACTGCAACACCGAAAGTTTTTTTTATTTTTGTTTTGTCTAAAAGACTAAATTTCGGTCGTTTTGCAGGGGTAGGGTAGTCTTGTGTAGGAATCGGATTTACTTTGCAGTTTATTTTTGATTCTTTCATTATCTCTTTTGCAAATTCATACCAAGAACAGCTGCCTTCGTTAGAATAATGGTAAATTCCGGAAATATTGCGAACCTCTTTTACTGATATTTTTTTGATAATTTGTATTACGGCTAAAGCTAAATCTCCGGCAAAAGTAGGAGAACCGATTTGATCTGCAACTACATTTATGCTCTCTCTTTCTTTACCGAGTTTTATCATTGTTTTCAAAAAATTATTTCCGAATGAAGAATAAAGCCAAGATGTTCTGATAATTATATGATTATAAGCGTCTTTTGCAAATTCTTCTCCTTTTAATTTTGTTTTTCCGTAAACAGATTGCGGATTCACTTTTTCATTTTCGGTGTAAGGAATATTACTTTTTCCGTCAAAAACATAGTCTGTTGAAATATGTATAAGCGGTATTTTATATTCTTTTGAAATTTCTGACAGGTTTTTTACGGCTTGGGCATTTATTTTGTAAGCATTTTCAAAATCGGTTTCTGCTTTGTCAACATTTGTATATGCCGCACAATTAACGATAAAGTCAAATTTATGCTTTTTATAAAAAAGATTTATATCCGAAAACTTTGTTATGTCTAACTCTTTAATATCCGTAAATATAAAGCAAAAATCCGGAAAATTGTTTTGAATTTGTCTGATTTCGCTTCCCAACTGTCCCTTTGCTCCGGTTATAAGAATTTTAAACATAAAAAATTATTTGATATCATCCATATTAGGCTCTTTGTCCCCGAACTCTTTCATAAATTCTTCCGCTTTATTAACCATATTTCTTGACCCCAAAAAGAACGGTGACCTTTGGTGAAGTTCGACAGGTTTCATATCTAATATTCTGTTGCCTCTGCCGTCGGTAGCCCTTCCTCCGGCTTGTTCTATAACAAATGCCATCGGGTTGCACTCATACAGTAATCTTAATTTTCCGGTCGGATAACCGGCTGTTTTAGGATAAATAAATATTCCGCCTTTTAATAAATTTCTGTGAAAATCGGCAACTAATGAGCCTATATACCTTGAGGTAAAGGGTCTTCCGGTAGGAACGTCTTTTTCTTGGCAATATTTTATGTATTTTTTTACACCTTCAGGAAATTTGATATAATTACCTTCATTTATTGAATAAATGATTCCTGAATGCGGAGTTAAAATATCAGGATGTGAAAGACAAAATTCTCCTATTGAAGGGTCAAGAGTAAAGCCGTTTACACCTCTTCCGGTAGTGTAAACCATCATAGTTGACGAACCGTAAATTATATAACCCGCTGCAACTTGCTCTTTCCCTTTTTGCAGAAAATCTTCAATTCCGGCTTTATGACCGACGGGGCTTATTCTTCTGTATATTGAAAAAATAGTTCCGATAGAAACGTTTACGTCAATATTCGATGAACCGTCAAGAGGGTCTATGGCAACAATATATTTTCCGTTTCTTGCCATTTCCTCGTCAAACGAAACAATCTTTTTCCTTTCTTCTGATGCTATTCCGCAACATTCTCCGCTGGCTTTTAAAGAGGCTATAAATTTTTCGTCGGCATAAACATCTAATTTTTTTTGCTGCTCTCCTTGTATGTTGTCAGAGCCGGCATCACCGAGGATGTCAACCAATCCGGCTTTGTTTACTTCGCGATTTACGACTTTTGCCGCAACTCCTATATGGGTAAGCAGCCTTGTAAGTTCGCCTTTTGCATACGGAAAATCAGCTTGTCTTTCAATTATAAATTCATTCAGGGTAGTAACAGTCATTACGTTTAATATTTGAATAAATTAAAACAAAAGTAAAAAAAATTGTTCATTTTCAGGTAATTTTATCATTTTTGACAACATAATTTAATTTAATTAAGCAAATGAAGGTCTTTAAATTCGGCGGCGGTGTTTTAAAAACAGGCAAAGATGTTTATCGGATACCTGAAATTTTAGATTTTTATAAAAATGATAAATTAATAATTGTTGTTTCTGCATTCAATAAAGTTACAAATAAATTTGAAAGATTACTGAATGATTGGTTTTATAAAAATGAATTCAACAAAGACTTATTTGTGAGCCTTAAAGAATATCATATCTTATTTGCAACGGAAATTATTCCCGGAGAATTACGAAATATAACGGACAAGATTAATGAAATTTTTTCCGAAATAAAATGTATTTTTTCGAAAAAACTCAGTGATAATTATCATTATGAGTATGACAGAATCGTTTCATACGGAGAAATTTTATCGTCAATGATAATTTTTGAGTTTTTGAATCAGAATAGAACAGACTGTAAATTTGAAGATGTAAGAAATCTGATTATTACAAATTCGGATTTCAGGGAAGCAAAAGTAAACTGGGAAGAAACTGAAAAAAATATAACGGAAAAATGCAAAAATACAAATTTCAGAATCTGTGTAACACAAGGTTTTATTGCTTCTGATAAAAACGGTAATACAACAACTTTAGGGCGTGAAGGCAGCGATTTTACGGCATCTGTATTGGCTTATTCTTTAGATGTCGAGGAAGTTATTTTTTGGAAAGAGGTTGAAGGGGTATATAATGCCGACCCGACAAAAGCAGATGATTTTGTTTTGCTTCCTAAATTATCATACAGAGAGTCGTTGGAACAGGCTTTTTACGGAGCTAAAATACTGCATCCTAAAGCTGTAAAACCTCTGCAAAACAAGAAAATACCTATAAGAGTAAGGTCTTTTTACGAATTTAATTCCGAAGGGACGGTAATTAAAGATATTTCTGAGTTAAGTCGTGATTTTTACCCTCAAAATCCTATTTTTATTACGGAAGAAAATCAGATACTCATTTCTGTTTCTACATTAGATTTTTCCTTTATATCAGAATATAATCTCGGTAAAATATTCGGTTTATTGTCAAAGCACAGAATAAAGGTAAATTTGATGCAGGCATCGGCAATTAGTTTTTCTGTTTGTGTTACTAACGATATTTTTAAAATTCCGGAGCTTATAAAAGAGCTGAAACGTAATTTTAAAGTATTGTATAATGATAATTTACAATTGATTACTATAAGACACTATACTGATGACGCCGTAGATAAAATGATTTCGGGTAAAGAGGTTATTTTGCGGCAAATAAGCAGACGAACGGCGAGATACTTAATTAAATGAAATATTTACTGCATTTTTTTTGCTCGGTTTTTTAAATTATTATACCTTTGCAATCGCTTTTCCGGAGAGGTGGGAGAGTGGCTTAATCCACCGGTTTGCTAAACCGGCGTACCGTAGATGCGGTACCGGGGGTTCGAATCCCCCCCTCTCCGCTTTTTTATTTTATTCGGGGCGTAGCGCAGCCCGGTTAGCGCATCTGCTTTGGGAGCAGAGGGTCGCAGGTTCGAATCCTGCCGCCCCGACTTGAAAATCAGAGGTTTACATTAATTTGTAAACCTTTTTATTTTTCATTTACACACGATTTGCACACAACTTTCAGTCTTGTTTTTTAGCCTGTTTTTTTATCATACTTTCAATTTTTCCGGATACTTTTGTAACTAAGTCGATGCTGATACGTTCTAAATCGTTTCTTTTTGTATAGTGAAATGCAAGATATTTGTGAGCATTACTTTCAAGTCCGAGCCTTTTAAGCACTAAATAAGCAACTGATTCGGCTTCAATTTCTCTTGTTTTGAGTGACAGTTTATCGCGACGCTCAGGAAATTTTTCATCATCTTTGCTGCCGAGGTGTCCGAGCATAAGGTGTGCCAGTTCGTGAATTAGTGTTGAAAGTTTAACTGCGTTATCATATTCTGTATTAACTGTTATTAAAATTTTACCGTAATCTGTTCGTTCTATTTTTCCCGCATGATTTTTAAACATTTTTGTTTCCCGCAAATTGATTTTCATTTTCTGAAAATGTGATTTAAGATTTAATAACCATTTATCAGTCATTTTTCCCGTTACTTTAAATATCTTTTCAGTCAGAAGTGAGGGCAGGGGAGCTCCCTCCGTATCCTCAACATCATAAACAAATAATACCGGATGCATAGGAGCAAGAATAATCATAGGACGTGCTGTTTCTTTGAGAGTTCTGTCAAGTTTATCTTTAAAATGTTTTTCGGTAGCATAGAAAGTGCATTCCGGATTTTGTATATAAACAAGCACATTGTTAAACGGTTTGTATTGCCTGAATTTTGCCGCAAAGTCAAGAAGCTCTTTAAATTTTACTCCGTTTCTTAATGCTTCGCTTCTCTGCAGTAGAGTTTCAAGACTTTTGTTTATCGTAAGCTTTCTTGCTTTTTTTGATGATGCCATATATTAATTTTACTTTTTTGTTTTTGTAATAATAATATACTTCCTCCCTTCGTTAAGACAACTTTTACAAAACTAATTATTCTTTTTCGTTTATTCAGAATAGTAAATTTAAGTAAAATTTATGACGAACTTAACTTGTTATCTTAATTTTTGGGGAGTAATTTTTTAAATGAAAAATTCTTAAAACACAGAAAAAGGCAGTATTCACCGGAAATACTGCCTTTTCTCAGAAATTTTTTAAGGGTGGATGATGGGATTCGAACCCACGACCCTCGGAACCACAATCCGATGCTCTAACCGGCTGAGCTACAACCACCGTTTTTAAGAGTGCACAAAATTATGTTATTTCATTTTATAAAACAAACATTTTTGCAGTTTTTTATAAGGAATTTTAATAAATCAGTCATCTAAACTGTGTATTATTAAACCGCTTCTTAATTTAGGTTCAAACCAAGTAACTTTAGGCGGCATAATCAGATTGTTGTCGGCAATGTCCATAAGTTGCTTCATTGAAACCGGATAAAGCGCAAAAGCAACTTTCATTTCGCCCGAATCAACTCTTTTCTTTAATTCTCCGAGACCTCTGATACCTCCCACAAATTCAATTCTGTCCGAACGTCTTAAATCTTTTATATTAAGATGCGGTGCCAGAATTTGCTCGGTTAAAATTGTAACGTCCAAAACGCCTACGGGGTCATCTTCTTTATAAGTTCCTTTTTTTGCCGTAAGTTTATACCAATTGCCGCCGATATACATAGAAAATTCGTGCAGTTTTTTCGGTTTATATTCTTCGCTGCCCATATTTTCTATATCAAAACTTGATTGCAGTTTTTCTGTAAACTCTTTTTCGCTTAAGCCGTTAAGGTCTTTTACTACTCTGTTATAGTCAATAATTGTCAGCTGGCTTGCAGGGAAATTTACGGATAAAAAGAAATTATACTCCTCATTTCCCGTATGATTCGGATTTGCATCTTTCCTTTCCTTTCCGACGAGAGCAGCGGCGGCGGTTCTGTGATGTCCGTCTGCGACATACAGGAATTCAACTTCTTCCGAGAATATTTTTTCAATATTTTTTACGGTTGATTCTTCGTTGATAATCCACATTCGGTGCCTTACTCCGTCGTCTGTCGTAAAATCATATTCAGGCTTATTTTTTGTTTTTTCTGAAATAATTTCGTCAATTTTTGTATTATCTCTGTATGCAAAGAAAACCGGACCTGCATTTATATTTGAAACTCTTACGTGGTTCATACGATCTTCTTCTTTGTCCGGACGGGTAAGTTCGTGTTTTTTTATTATTCCGTTAAGATAATCTTCAACAGCGGCACCGGCAACTAAACCGTATTGAGTTTTACCGTTCATTGTTTGAGCATAAATGTAATAAGAAGGTTTTTTATCTTGAATAAAAACACCTTCTTTAAACATACGTTCAAAGTTTTCTTTAGCTTTTTCATAAACCGGCATAGAGTGGATATCAATATCTTCCGGCAAGTCAATTTCAGGTTTTATAATATGATAAAAGGAATATGGATTTCCTTCTGCTTCTTTTTTTGCTTCTGCGGAATTTAATACGTCATACGGACGCGAAGCAACTTTTTCTGCCAGTTCGGGTTTTGGTCTTATTCCTTTAAAAGGTTTTAGTATCGACATAGTTATTTGACTTATTAATGGTTTGTATATAACTTTTTTTATTTATTAACTTGAAAAGTTGTATCTCCGTTTTCAAAGAAGTTAATTATTTGCTTAACAGATGCTACTGCAGCATTTAGATTTGCTTCCACTGTTTGAGCTCCCATTTTTTTAGGAGTAAAGAAGACTCTTTCCGGAAATTTTTCTTCAAATTCTTCTTTTTTATCAGGAGCAATGTCAGACAGATATTTAAAATCGCTTCTGTCTTGCATAAGCTTCAATAATTCGTCTTCATTTATAACTTCTTTTCGTGCCGTATTTACTAAGGTTGCACCATCGGGCATTTTAGAAAGAATCTCATAATCAATTGATTGTTTGGTATCCTCATTTGCCGGAATGTGCAGTGAAACATATTGACAAATAGAGTATAGTTCATCGGCAGAATCAAGAGCTTTTATTCCGTCGGCTTCAATAACTTCTTTCGGCACAAAGGCGTCAAAAGCAAAAACTTCCATACCAAAGCCTTTTGCTATGTTTGCTACAAGTTTACCTACATTTCCGTAGGCATGAATACCGAGTTTTTTTCCTTTTAGCTCGGTTCCGGACTTTCCGTTAAATTTATTTCTGGCATTATATACCATCATACCCAAAGCAAGTTCTGCTACTGCATTTGAGTTTTGCCCGGGAGTATTCATAACTACAATTCCTTTTTCTGTTGCTGCCGCAAGATCAATATTGTCGTAACCTGCACCGGCTCTTACTATTATTTTCAGACGGTTGCCGGATTCAATAACTTCGCGTGTCGCTTTATCGCTTCTTATAATTAATGCGTCAGTATTTTTTACGGCTTCGATTAAGTCTTTTTGGTTTTCGTATTTTTCCAGTAATGCAAATTCATATCCTGTATCTTCGGCTGTTTCTTTTATTTTTCTTACTGCTTCAGGTGCGAAAGGCTTTACGGTTGCTACTGTTATTTTCATTTTATTTTATTTTTAAATGGCTAATTTTTATTTAATG
>JALSMF010000425.1 GCA_026987795.1 Bacteroidales bacterium | reverse complement strand
TGTGCGAAAAATTTATTATTCCGAAAAATTCAATTGCATTTTAGCCGGTGCCGACAATGCTCTTTCCGTTTTTTACGACGACACTTTGGTAAACTTTCAACCGGAAAAACTGAAAGACGGCGAAGGAAACATCATAAAACGTATGCAGGTTACCGATTTTCTCGAAACCGACAGTTTTATTTACGTTTACACCTATGCCGGCAACACAACGTATAAATTTTTTCCGGAAAGCAAAACGCTTATACCGGCAGAAAAAACCGACCGGCTGTGCCAAAAATTACCGGTTTCCGGTGTTTTCGTCAGTTCAAAACACGACACTCTCATTTCATATTGGAGAAAAGGTATTGAGGTGTTTAAAAAAGACACAAGTTTTATTTTTGAAAACATAGGACAGGTTTTCAGCTTTTCGGAAGATAACGAAAAAAATGTTTGGTTTTCGGCTTGGGCATATGCCGATATGGAAGAACCGGGCGGCATTTTCAGATACGACGGTAAAAACTGCCGCAACTTTTCTTCCGATTTCGGAATTGACGACCCGCTGATTTTTTCGGTATTTTACGACAAAAAACAAGAGCTTTTATGGACGGGAACCGTAAAAAACGGCTTGTATATTACCCCCTTGCCGAAATTCAAATACATTATGCTTCCCGATAAGGACGTAAAAATAACAAAGATTACGCTTGATAAAGAAAATAAAATTTGGGCAGCATCAAATAACGGTATTTATATTTTTAAAAACGATACGCTCGTAAAAAAAATCGAAAAGAAGTTCTTTTTGCAGTTTAAAAACGATTTTGTAAAAGCCCGAAGCATATTTAAAAATTTTGCCGAAAGACCGTTTACTGTTTTTTCTTTTTTTACCGATTTTGAAAACAACATATATGCGACAACAAATATCGGCATTTTCAGATTTAATCTTGCCGGAAAACTTACGGGAAGATATAATATAAGTTCCGATTACAGAGAACATTATGTTTTTACTTTACCCGATTTACTTGTAAAATCCGGCTGGAACCGTATTTATTATTTTCGTTTACACAATAACATAATGACCCGTATAAGAGTAAATTACGACCAAAAGGGTGCCGATGCAAGTCGTTTTTTAAAAAACGGAACAAAAATTTGGGAATCAACCCTTACCAACGGGCTTAACCTGTTTGAAAATGATTCCGTAATTAATTTCAACATAAAAAATTCGGAAATAAAAACAAACCGGCTCAGCGATGTTTGCATCGACAAAAAAGGACATATCATAACATCGTCGGTAAATAACGAACTATATATTTACGAATACGCTGCCGATACGCTTCGTCTTTTAAAAACCGTAAACAATAAAGACGGCATAAAAGGAAATATCATCAATCAAATTGCCTGTAACAATGAGAATAAACTTTTCGTTTTTACAAACAACGGCTTAAACATCATTAATTTAAACACATTTTACGATACGGGAGAAGTTAATATCACTTTTTTTGACAATCAAGAAGGACTCGGCGGAACGCAAACAAGCTCGCCCGTAATTGACACCTCGGACAAACTGTATTTTGTTTCCGGAAATAAAATCGTAAAATTTATCGGCAACAAAAAAACAAACAAACCGAATGAAATTAAACTGACAAATTTTAAACTGAACTTTAAAGATACGCTGCTTGCAAAAATCAAAAACCGTAAAAACACACTCATTTTTAGACATTTTGAAAACAATATCGAATTTAATTTTGATATTTTGAATTACTTGAATCCGGAAAAAGACCTGTTTGCTTATCGTTTGTACCCGCACCAAAAAGATTTTACCGAATTTACCGAAACAAGAACCGCATCTTTTTTTAAGCTGCCGCCGGGAAAATATATTTTTGAAGTTATTTCGAAAAATCTTAATACAAACAAATTTGCCCGACCGCTTAAAATAAAAATTAAAATACTGAAACCTTGGTATAAAAAATTTTGGTTTTACGGATTTGCGGTATTTTTTATTTCCGGAGCTGTTTGGCTTGCCGTTTTTCTGCGTTTTAAGAAAATAAACAAAGACAAAAAACGACAAATTGAACTGAACAAACAAATTGCCGAAACGGAAATGAGAGCTTTGCAGGCACAAATGAACCCGCATTTTGTATTTAATGCCGTTACCGCAATTCAAAACTACATTCTCGGAAAAGAAACCGACAAAGCAAACGATTATCTCGGTTATTTTGCTAATCTGCTTCGCCAAACACTCAACAATGCTTCCCGAAAAACCGTAAGTACGGAAGAAGAAATTGAATATTTGAAAAATTATGTAATACTTGAACAAATGCGATTCGGCAAAAATTTTAAAGTATTGTTCAAAACAGACAGAAAAATTAACGTAAAAACCACGCTTATACCTCCTATGCTTATACAACCGCTTATAGAAAATTCAATAAAACACGGAAGAGTGCATACACTGAAAAACGGCAGAATAATTGTTGAATTTAAGCGATTAGAAAACAATATTCTGCTTTGCTCAATAAGCGATAACGGCGTAGGTTTTAAAAAAAGTTCCGAAAACAAAAACCAAAAAATACAAACATCAAAAGGTTTGGAAATAGTAAAAGACCGAATAAAACTTTTAAACACAAGTTCCGGAAAAGAGCGTTTTTATACGGAAATAATAAGCGACGATAACGAAACAATCGTAAAATTATATTTGCCGTATTTAGTTTTTGGGCAAATTTCCGGTCATTAATTAAGCAGCGGTGTGTTTTTGTTAATTGAAGATTTAGCTTAAAACGAAGTTTTGAATGTTTTTGACAAATCCGTTACATAATTTTCGGCAGTATTATTTTTAAAAGTTTTCAACTGAAAATTTTTGCCGTCAAAAACACCGAAAGTAAAGTTGATAAGCCAGTCGCCGAGATTAATGTGTTTTGAAGTTTCCCCTATACCTGTCATAAGCGGAAAATGGCGATGTCCGTATATCATATAATCAAAATACTCTTTCTTTAACACATTTTCCGAATGCAGAATCAATAACTCCTTTTCTTTACCTTTGAAGTCTGTATATTTTTCTTTTTTTCTGCGTGAAAGAGACCATTTTCGGGCAATAAAAAATGCAAAATCAGGATGCAGGCGAGAAAAACACCACTGCAAAAATTTATTTGTGAAAATCTTTTTTAAAAATTTATATGAAACATCTCCGGGACCGAGACCGTCACCGTGTGCAACATAAAATCTTTTTCCGTTTATTTCGGCTTTAAGTTCCCGGTGCAAAATTTTTACACCGAGCTCTTCCGAAAGGTAATCTTTCATCCAAATATCGTGATTTCCGGTAAAGAATACAACATTAACACCGAAATCGGTAAGTTCGGCTATTTTTCCGAGAAACCTGACAAAACCGCGAGGAACAACCGATTTGTATTCCCACCAAAAATCAAAAATATCTCCGACAAAATAAACGGTTTCCGCATCATTTTTTATGCTGTCAAGAAAGTTCACGAGTTTAAGCTCCCTTTTAAAACTTCTCTCTCTGTCCGGTAAGCCTAAATGTATATCGGAAACAAAATATGTTTTTCTGCTTTTCATAGAAAAACAAAAGTAAACAAATTCTAATATTCTGAAAACAGATACTTATTTCCGGTAAAACTTACTTTTAATGCTTTACGATTTTTTTCGAATAAAGTGTAAGCTTTTTCCAATTCCGACCAAAATAAAATAAGTTGTTCCGGTGCCATTTCGGATTTTGTTTTTTGTGATATTTCTTTTTTGTTTTTGTTTGAAAATCTGAAAGGAAAGATGTGAATGCCCGGATATCCGTATGTTTTTGTGTTATGAAAGCGTGCTGACAGAAAAACAGGCAAAAAGTTTCTGTTTCTGAAAGAAATACATCCGGCGGTTACACAATTTCCGTGAATACAAATTGCTCCGCCCGGATTTGCGTTTCCGAGAACTTTTCGTGTTCTGTTTCTGTCAATTTTCAAAGGATAATCCAAACATAACTTAAAACTAGAACCGTATCCTACACTGCCGAAATTATCAATTTCACCGGTATTAAGTTTTACCCACATAAAACCGTTATTACTGCCGTATAATATTTTACAACTGTAAAAGCCTTCGGGAGTTTTGCCGTCGCCTTGTTGCAGTTTTGTTCCTGCTTCATCGTCAACGGCACAAACAGGTAAAAGAGCAAGAAGTTTTAATGTATCCGAACGTTTGTTTGCCGCCCAAATTTCAAACTCTTTCTCTTCTTTAAAAAATCGAAACAGTATATATGAGGGCGGATAATTAATATTTATCTCCCGGCACCTCTGTTTATATGATTTTCCGATGAGCTTTTCTAAACGAGATTTAATAAATATCGGAGAACGCTCGTTTGTCCCGTCAGGAATATCTGCGACAGTATCAGGTTTAAATTCGGTAAACTTTGAGCCTCCGGGTTCTTTAAAGGTTTTATTATAAAGTGCGGCAGCCTTTCGGTTTTGTGAGTCTGAACAGGAAGCTGCAAAAAACAAAACAGAAAAAAGTAAGAAAAGACGCATAAAAAAAGGGTTTGAAATCATAACGAAAACAACCCCTTTTTTATTATATTACAACGTTTTAGTAGCCGAATATTTCTGTTAATTTTTGTTCGAGAGCAGGACCTCTTAAATTTGTTGCGATTATTTTTCCGTCAGGATCAATTAAGAAGTTTGAAGGAATACTTCTTACTCCGTAAAGTTTTGCAGGTTCACAGTCCCAATACTTCAAATCACTTACGTGATACCAGTCTTCTAAACCGTCAGTTTCAATAGCTTTAACCCAGTCTTCCTTTGTTTTGTCTAAAGAAACCTGATAAATCGTAAATCCGGATTTTTTGTATTTGTTATAGTTTTTAACGACAGTGGGGTTTTCGGCACGACACGGACGACACCATGCAGCCCAAAAATCAAGCAATACATAGTTTCCTCTCAGAGATGAAAGTTTTATGTTCTTCCCGTCAGGCGAAGGCAGGTCAATGTCCGGAGCCGTATTTCCGACAGAAGGCATAGGCGGATTATTTTTAAGATAATCGTGTAAGCCTTTTACAAAGCTTGAATTAGGATATTTTTCATAAAGAACGTTGTCAACTTTTACAAAAAGCTCTCTGTCGGCATTGATGTCAAAAACACTCATTCCCCTTCCGAACTGCTGATATAAGGCAATAATTGAAGCCGGAGAATCTGTATGCTTATTTATAAATTCTTTTGAATATTCTTTATGCTTGTCAAAAACTTTTTGAGAAGCTTCGTTTATGCTTTTAACCAGCGAGTCTAAATTTCCGCTTCCTTTTTCGGAAAGATAAATTTTATTCAGAGAGTCAAGGCTTTCAAAAGCTTTGTCAAGATTGTTATACAGTTCCTGCAGTAACTTTGAGTCTTCTGAGCCGGAAACAGTATAGTCAATTCTGAAATTTGCAGTATCCGCCTTAATCGTAATATTGCTTAAAGAGTCTGCTACAAAAATTATTTGACCGTTTGCTCCTTCCAGTTGTAACCCGAAAAGCTCCGGAGCCGCAGTATTTTCTCTAAATTCATATTCTCCGTCTTTGTTAAGAGTTACGGTGTCTAACGGCAATGTGCTCGAGGGCAGGAACTTGTTTAAAATCAATTTCTTTCCGTCAGCATTTTTTATTGTTCCTGAAACCGTAAATCCGTCTTTTTCAGCATTTTTACAAGAAAATAATGCTAAAAAAGGAATTAATACCAAAATAAGTTTTTTCATTTTTTCATTTTTTATTCAAAATAAAACCTCGTTTAATGCCTGCTTCCGAAATCCGGATTTTATTCTGAGAATTAATAACAAATTAATAATTTTCGGAAACTGTATAAATTTCGCCTGCAAAAATAACAATATTTACCAATGAAAAAAGACCGGCAGGTTGAATTTAATTACTTTAATTTTCAAAACTTACTTCTTTTTCCGGAATACGACGAATTTTGTAATTAAGATAGGCAATTAAAACTGTCATAAACGGACTGATAAGATTAAAAAAGGCATAGGGTAAATAATCAAGTGTTGCAACACCGAGTACACGTGCTTGAGTTGCTCCCCCGGTATTCCAGGGTATCAAAACAGAAGTTACGGTTCCTGCATCCTCAAGTGTTCTGCTTAAAACTTCAGGTTTCAATCTTCTGTCTTTGAACGCTTTGTTATACATTCTGCCGGGAACAACAATTGATATATACTGGTCGGAAGCCGTTGCGTTAAAAAATATACACGATGCTGCCGTTGCCGCAACTAAAGAGCCTGATGACCTTACGAGCTTCATAACCGAAAGCGTTATTTTTTTCAGCATTCCGGCAGATTCCATAACTCCGCCGAATACCATTGCCGATAAAATAAGCCAAATTGTATTCAGCATCCCGGACATTCCGCTTGTTCCGAACAGGTCATTAATTTGTTTGTTTTCGGTTATAATTTCTATTTTACCGTACATTGCTTTCATTACGCTCGTATAAGATGCTTCTGCATAATTATCTGTAATACCGGAAATGTGTTTTATGATATCGGGCTGAAAAATAACGGCGAATAGTCCGCCGGCAAGCGTTCCCAGCAGCATTGAAGGTATGGGTTTTACTTTCCTTATAATGATAAATATCAAAAATGCGGGCACAATAAATAACCACGGAGTAATATTAAATGTTTCGGATATTGCGAGCTGAACTTCTTGAACATCAGCGGTATCAGCGTTAAAATTATAGGTAAAACCGATAATAAGAAAAATAATTAAGGTTAAAGACATAGACGGAACCGTCGTTATCATCATATAGCGTATGTGTGTGTATAAATCAGTTCCTGCCATTGCAGGGGCAAGGTTTGTTGTGTCGGAGAGAGGAGACATTTTATCACCGAAATAAGCACCGGATATTATTGCTCCCGCCGTTACCGGGTCACCGATTCCCATCGCATGACCTATACCGAGTAAGGCAACACCTACAGTTGCTATTGTTGACCACGAACTGCCCGTTGCAAGAGAAATCAAACTTGCAATTACTACCGTTGCAAATAAGAATATTGAAGGATGCAGAACGTCCAGTCCGTAATATATAAATGCCGGTATAACACCGCTTAAAAGCCATGTTCCTGATAAGGAGCCTATTAACAGGAGAATCAAAATAGCGGGCATTGCCTTTCCGATTGTTTTGACAATACGCGTTCTTAGTTTTATCCAATTTATTCCGAGACGAAAAGCTATTACGGAAGCTAATGATGCAGCCAAAAGCAAAGCAAGTTGGTTTGACCCGTTTAAAGTTTCATCACCCCAAATAATAACATTCAGCGAAAGCAAAATAATCAGAAAAATAATGGGAATGAAAGATTGCAGAAGCGAAGGGA
>JALSMF010000424.1 GCA_026987795.1 Bacteroidales bacterium | reverse complement strand
TACGTTATATAAAAAATAAAGCGGATTTAATAAACCTTCAGCATTATCGCCTTCAATCATAAGTGAAACAGCATCTTGAGCTCCCGCACCTATGTAAACATAATCGAAATTTTTGCGAAGTTCTTCAAATTTTGTTTTATCTGTTTTGTATCCGTAATGAATTTTTACACCTTCATTTTCTATATTATTTATATCAATATCTGCCGCATCACCAAGCCTGAATTCAGGAATTGCCGCAGTAACCATTCCTCCTGCTTTTTCTTTTGCTTCAAAAATTTCAACTTCAAAACCTGCTTTATTCAAAAAATAAGCAGCTGACATTCCGGAAGGACCGGCACCGATAACGGCAACCTTAATTTTTTTTAAATTTTCTTGTATGAAGCTGTCGGCAACACAAATTTCATTATTTAAATGTGTATTATGATATTCTGTAACAAAACGCTTTATATCTCTGATACGCAGAGAACTGTCATAATTTATGCGTGTGCATTTTGTTTGGCATGTATGGTCACAAACCATCCCGGTAGCATTAGGAAACGGGTTGGTTTCAAGGATAACTTCGTATGCTTTGTTAAAATCTCCTTTTGCCGTGTAATACATATAGGAAGGGATGCCTTGATTTGTGGGACAAGTCAATTCGCAAGGGGCAAAAGTGCAGTCAAATTTATTCAGTTTTGTATGAGTTTTAATGCTTAAATCTCTGATATTTTTTTTCTTATACTTTTTGTCTTTTTTTACTTTGTCAGCATAGCGATTAAGTATTTGCAGTTTGTTTTCTTTTGATATCTCTGAATTTTCTGTTCTTAAATTTTCAATGTATTGTTTCAGACGTCCGTAGCCGCCCGGTTTTAGCAGGTCGGAACTGACTGTAACCGGATATAAACCGCAGTTTACGATATCATTAATATTAAAAGCATCAGCACCGCCCGAAAAAGATATGTCTAATTTACCGTAAAAATCATTTTGCAGTTTACGTGCTACATTTATTGAAATAGGATGTAAAACTTTTCCGCTTGCATACATCATTTTTTCTTCTTTCGGAAAAATTTCTTTATTATTAATGCTTTCTAAAGTGTTAGTGAGTTTAAGACCGAAGAATACATTTTTATTGCTTGCTTTTTTTATAAGCCTTTCAATAAAACTTACAGCATCCGGATATTTAACATCGTGTTCAAATGCTTCGTCCGGAACATCTGTATTAAAACCTGAGTCGGCGATTATCTCTCTCAGGTCTTTTTTCCCGATCAGGGTAGGATTTAGTTTTATCGTTGTGTGTAAATTTCTTTTTTCTATAAGATATTCCGCTATTTGTTCAATCTCGTCAGGCGGACATCCGTGCATTGTAGAAAGTGTAATATTATCTGTTATTTTTGGACTTATGTTAAGATTCTCCGCATTAGGATAAATATCTTTTATTTCATTGATTTTTTTACTTAAATCTTCGGATGCATCTTGCATTTTGTCAAAGAACCACTGAACATTTTCTTTCATAATTCCTTGCATATCATAACCTACACTCATATTAAAAATAAAGCCGGGTTCTGATTTGCTTCCTATGTTCAGTTTATCTTTAAGAATATGAATTAAAATCCATGCATTGAGATATTCATTGAACGACTGATTAATTTTCAGTTCTTGAGACCATTCACAATTATAACCTTCGTCCTGCATATCAATACAAGGTTTTGATACTTCAAGCTCATCTAAGGTTTGTACGGTTTTAAGCTCAATATATCTTGCTCCGGTAAGCCAGGCTGCAACAATATTTTGCGAAAGTTGTGTGTGCGGACCTGCTGCAACACCTATAGGGTTTTCAAGAAGTTTTCCGAAGCGTTTGAAGTGAAAATTATCATCGGCTGACGGTCTGAAAAAAAGTTCTTCATAAATACCAAAGATACTTTTTTTTGTATCATATTCATTAAGAATGATTTTCAGTATTTGTTTTAAAGACGAAGGATAAAACTTATCAGTCATAGAATAAAAATTTCAATATAAAAAAAAGGGATGCAAAGTTAATATATTAGTTTAAAAACAGGCAAGAAATTTTAATTTTGCGGAATGATTGAAAGTAAAAATATATCAGCTGTTATTTTGGCAGCAGGGACTTCCGGCAGAATGAGAAAAAATAAAACAGAGCTGATGTTTGATAATAAAAGAACTTTTTTTGAGAAAATTACAAGTGAGTATATCAATTTCGGATGTAAGGAAATTATTGCGGTTTTAAATGAAGAAAATTATAATTCTTTGCTTAAAGTTATTTCTGAAATTCCGAGCGAAATACGAATTGTTATTAATAAACACCCGGAAAACGGAAGATTTTACACATTAAAAACAGGGGTTGGGGAACTTTGTGAAACAGATTTTATTTTTATACAAAATATAGATAATCCGTTTGTCAGTATCAGAGATTTATATATTTTAGCAAGTAATTACGATAAAGCTGATTATATTATACCGTCTTTTAATAAACAGGGAGGACACCCTGTATTAATATCACGAAAAATAGCAGATGCCGTAAAAGCAGAACTTACAGATGATATAAATATTAAAACTTTTTTAAACAATTTTGAAAAAAAATATATTCCGACCGATAATGAAAAGATATCGGTAAATATTAATACCGTTTCAGACTATAATCTATATTTCAATACCATAAAATAATTATTTTGCGATACAGCTCTTTTGTTTTTGTAATCAGTATGTTCTTTTTCTCGGTTCTGTTTATCATTCTTAAGCCCTATGATACATCAGGATTACTTCACGGGGAATATATTATTGAAATGAGTGTTGTAACAGTAATTATTTTTATTTTTCAGTATTATTTCAGAAGAAGATACGGTGAGGTTTTCGGAGAAACAGACAGGTATATTTTTCTTATTATGCTTGCTTTTTTGAATAAAAAAAGCATCAGTGATACAGAAAAATTAACTTTACTTAAATATATTTTTTCTTCTTATTCGGAGCCGCAAACCGAAAATCTTTTCAATAAATACAAAAATGAAAATATTGAAGTTGAATATTTATGCACAAAATTGCTTAAGACAGGGACTAAAACGAGGCTCTTTATATTGTATTCGTTATTTAATTTGGCATCATCGGATAAAATTTTACGAAAAGAAGAAAATGATTTTATTCTGAGAGTAAGTAAGTTGCTGAAAATTCCGCAAAAAATATATGATATAATAAAAAGGAATTATGTAAGGAGAGGTCTTGCAGACGAAGAGGAAATAAAACGTAAAGCTGAACAGGAAAAATTTACAAAAAATATGTCAAATTTGTTTTTTCCTTATGAAGCATATCGAATTTTAGGAGTTTCGCCGTCGGTTACAAAATTACAATTAAAAAAAATATACAGAACATTAGCTAAAAAATATCACCCGGATAAGTTTGCAGGAGAAAGCGAAGATAAAATAAAAGATGCAGAAAGAAAATTTCAAGAAATAAAAGAAGCTTACGAAATTATCAAAAAGAATAAGAAATTCTAATATCCGACAAAATCTGCATATTAAAAATAACTGTTTTTCAGTTAAAAATTAAAACTTATATTTGTAGAAACAGATTTAATGAAATTTATTATTTTTTTTAATGTCCTGATTTTAGTAATTCAATATTCTTATGCTCAGAATGTTGACAGCTTACTTAAAGTTGCAGACAGTTCGCAAAATAAAAAATCCGCTGAAATATTTATTACCGTATCAGATTTTTACCTCTTCTCTAATCCTGACAGTGCACTTTTTTTTCTTGACAAAGCATTGACAAAAGTAAACGGTGATAATATTTTTTTTAAAAAATTAAAAGCCGGAATTTTGCAAAAAAAAGCAATAATAAAAAATGAACAAGGAAATATTGATACAGCTCTGATATTCTTAAAGGAATCATTAAAAATTGCCGAAAAAATAAAAGATACTTCACTAATCATTAAGGCAAAAGGAAATATAGGAAATTCTTACCTTAACATAAGCAAATATGATGATGCTATTTCATACTATACAGACGTTATCAAACTTGCCGAAAAAAGAAAAGATATCGGAATAAGTGCTGCCGTAAACGGAGCTATGGGAAATTTGTACCTTGCAATTAACGATTATGAAAAAGCCTTATTCTATTATCAAAAATCGTATGAATATTTTAAAGTATCAGGCAATGAAACAGGAATAGCCCTTTCGTATATGAATATGGCAACAGTTTATTCCAATATGAAAAAATATTCAAAAGCAACGGAAAATTACAAAAGAGCAAATGCAATTTTTATTAAACAGAAAAATTACCTGAACTCTGCAAAATGCAAAAGCGGTTTAGCTAAAATATCTTTTAAAACAAAAGACTATATCAATTCCGTCAGAAATGAAAAAGAAGCACTGAAAGTATATAAACTTTACGATGCCGTGATGGATATATCATATTCATATAATTTGATAGCCGATAATTATATTCATATGAAAGAATATTACACGGCAATTCTTTATCTTGACAGCGCCTTTAATATTCAAAAAAAAGGAAAAAACCTTTTTAAAGTCGAACAAATTACGGATAAATTAAGAATATGCTACGACAGCCTGAAAGATTACGAAAAGGCATATAAATATTCGCTTCTTCATAAAGCATATTATGACAGTGTGTTTAATGAAAAAAGCGACAAGCGATTTGCAGAATTAGAAGTTAAATTTGAAACAGCTCAAAAAGAACAGCAACTTGAACTGTATAAAAAAAATGAAGAAATATTAAAGGAAGAAAGTCGAATAAGGTTTATTATACTCATATCGCTGATAATTCTGCTTGTTCTTTCGGTGTTGTTATTTTTATTGGTTCTGAGCAGACAAAAGCTGAGAGCAAATATAAAAGAATCAGAGTTGGAAAACAAACTTCTCAGAGTTCAAATGAATCCGCATTTTATATTTAATGCACTTTCGTCAATTGAATTTTTTATGTATAAAAATGATTTTGAGAAATCTTCACTATACATAGCAGACTTTGCTAAATTAATGCGTTTGATACTTGAAAGTTCAAGAAAAAACTTTATTTCACTAAAACAAGATATAGAAATTCTTAATTATTATGTTAAATTTCAAAATTTGAGGCTTGATTACCCCGTAAATCTGAAAATTAAAATATTTAAAAATGCGGATACAGAAAATATTCTTATACCGCCGATGCTTATTCAACCGTTTATAGAAAACTCTTTTAAGCACGGATTCAGTAAAAATACAAAAGATGCGGAAATTTCTCTGTCTTTTGTTTCAGAAAATAATTTTATATTTGTAGAGATTGAAGATAACGGAGAAGGATACAGGCATACTCAAAAAAAGGAAGGCGGACACATGTCTTTATCCGCAGAAATTACAAAAGAAAGACTGATGCTGTTATTCGGGAAGAAAAAATATAAAGATAACATATTGAATATCATCGATTTGAAAGATGTAAATCCAAGGCTAAGCGGAACAAGAGTAACATTTAAAATACCGTATATTGAAGAGTTCTGATAAAATAAAAGCAGTAATAATTGATGATGAAAGTTATTCAAGAGAGCTTATATTTAATATTATAGAGCATAATTTTCCGAGCTTTATAATTGAAACCGCCGATAATGTCTTAAACGGACTAAAAACTATAAATACATTAAACCCGGACATAGTTTTTCTTGATATTGATATGCCTGACGGAACAGGCTTTGACCTTTTGAAAAATATCGTTGACTATAATTTTAAGGTTATTTTTATTACCGCCCACGAAGAGCATGCTGTTAAAGCAATAAAATTCAGTGCATTAGACTATATATTAAAACCTGTAAATTCACTTGAACTTGTTGATGCCGTAAAGCAGGCAATAGAGGTAATTAAAACAGAAAATGAAGGTGTAAAAATAGAAACTTTACTTGATAACATAAGTAAAATAAGCAGTGCCGACAAGCGTATGATATTAAACACTTCTGATAATATGTATATTGTTGATATTAATGATATTATAAGGTGTAAATCGGACAATAACTATACAACTTTTTACCTTAAAAATAATAAAAAAATTACAATGTCTAAAACTCTTAAAGAGTATGAAAATCTTTTACCGGATACTGTTTTTTTACGAATCCACAGATCTCATATAATAAATATCAATTGTATTGAAAAGATAAGTAAAAAAAAATCAGGAATAATTTTTATGGAAGATATGTCAGAAATTCCTGTATCCCCGAATAAAAAAGAATTACTTCTTAAAATGTTAAGAGGCTGATAAATTTTAATTTTAACAGCCTTCCTTATTTGAATTCAAAATTATAATTTTATACCTATTACAATGATATCGTCAAGTTGTTCACGGTCTCCTTTCCACTTATCCAAGAAATCTTCAAGAACTGTTTTTTGTTGAATCATCGGTTTTTCATGAACAGTTAAAAGCAATTCCTGAAAACGTTTTGATTTTAATTTTCGTCCGTTTTCACCCCCGAACTGGTCCATATATCCGTCAGAAAACATATAAATAATGTCGCCTCTTTTGTAATGAATAATATGGTTAGTAAATTCTTTGTCCATTTTAAGGTGAATACCGATAGGCATTCTGTCAGCAGGAATTTTTTTAATAATCGCTGAGTCTTCTTCGGAGGATATCATATACATAGGATTGTATGCTCCGGCAAACTGAAGTTCCTGTTTTTCTGGATCAATTACGGCTAATGCAACGTCCATACCGTCTTTTGTTTCCCTGTCTTTTTGGTGCAAAGAGTCAATTACTTTATTTCTGAGCCTGTTTAATATTTCATTTGCCTGCAGTACTCTGTCTTTATTTACAATTTCATTCAGGAACGTTACTCCGAGCATACTCATAAACGCTCCCGGAACTCCGTGTCCGGTACAATCTGCTGCAACAACCACTAATTTGCCTTCAACTTTTGTCATCCAGTAAAAGTCTCCGCTTACAATATCTTTCGGTTTAAAGAGGATAAAGTAGTCGCTTATATCATTTACAAACATTTTTCTGTCGGGTAAAACGGCTTCTTGTATTCTTTGAGCATATTGTATACTGTCTGTTATCTCTTGTTTTTGCTTTAGGGCAATATCTCTTTGTTGAGTTATTAAAATATTTTTTTCTTCAATTTCATCTCTTTGAGCTTGTATTTCTTCGTTTCTTTGTTCAAGTTCAATTTTTTGATTTTCAATCTCTTCTTTTTGTGCTTTCAGTAAATTATTGGCTCTCACTTTTCTTCTGTAGCCTCTGATAAGAATAACGGCAATTAATATCATAAACAAAATACCGGCACTTAAGGCAATTTTTACAAGCATGTCTCTTTTGTCTTTTTCTGCTTGCAGGGCTTTTCTCTTTTTTTCTTCAATTTCACGAATTTTTTCC
>JALSMF010000423.1 GCA_026987795.1 Bacteroidales bacterium | reverse complement strand
CGGCGGCAACTACAATAATGGCGATATCCGTAACTTCGGCACCTCTTGCTCTCATAGCGGTAAACGCTTCGTGTCCCGGAGTGTCTAAAAATGTAACCTTCCTTCCGTTCTTAAGTTGGACGCTGTATGCTCCTATATGTTGGGTTATCCCTCCGGCTTCACCTGCAATTACGTTGGCTCCTCTAATGTAATCCAGTAAAGAGGTTTTTCCGTGGTCAACGTGTCCCATTACCGTAACGATAGGCGGTCTGGGGACAAGGTCTTCTTTTTTATCTTCATATTCGTCAATAACACCGGTGTCTGCGGCAGAGATAAACTGAACTTCAAAACCGTATTCTTCTGCAATAATGGCTATTAGTTCTGCATCTAACCTGGAGTTTATTGTTACCATTTTTCCCAACTCAAAGCTTGTTTTAATTATATCGTTTACATTGATATCCATTAATTTTGCAAGCTCATTTGCTGAGATAAATTCGGTTACTTTAAGAATTGATTTTTCTTTTTCCTGCAGTTTAAGTTTTTCCTGAATTTCCTGCTGTTTTTCTTTTCGTTTTTCTTTTCTGTGAGAAACTGCAGTTTTTTTGGTTTTATTTGTAAGTTTTGCAAGGGTTTCTCTTACTTGTTTTTGAACGTCTTCGTCATTTACTTCCGGACGTTTTTTTATTTTCGGTGCTTTAGTGCTTTTTTTCTTCGGCTCGGTTGTTACTGTTGTTTCGGCAGCTACGGGGCGGCGTACTCTTTTTCTTTTTCGTCGTTTTTTTGTTTCGTTTTTATTTGCAGTTTTTGTTTTTGCAGGCTTAGGTTCTTCTTTAATTTCAATTTTACCGATGACTTTTGGTTTTTTAAGTTCTTCGACTTCGGTTTTTATAAAATTTGATTCTTCTTCTTTAATTTTATTTTCAATTTTTTCTTGTTCTTTCTTTTCTTTCTTTTCTTTTTCTTCTGTCTTTTTCTTTTCCTCTTCTTCTTTTCTTTTTTCTTTAGCTTTTAAAAGAGCTTCTTCGGATGCTTTTTTAAGTTTTTTCTTCTCTTCTTCTTTCTCTTTTTTTGTTTTAGGTTCCGGTTTTGTTTTTGTATTAATTGTTTTCAGGTCTATCTTTCCTACAATTTTAGGACCTTCGCTTTTTGCAGTTTCCTCTTTATTGTCTTTAACTTCGTCTGCTGTAATTTCTTCTTTCTTCGGTTCTTTTTTCTCGGGAACGGCGATTTCTTGTTCTTGTTTACTTGTATTTTTTTCTTCCGGCTTTTCTTCTTTCTTCTCCTGTTCTTTTTTCTCCGGTTTTTGCTTTTCTTCTTTCTTTAAAGCAGCAGGTTCGGTTTTTTCGGTTGCTTTTTGTTCGGGAGCAGCTTTTATTGATTTATTTACTTCTTGCAAATCAGTATTTAAATCAGATTCTTCTTTTTCCTTTTCTCGTTTTTTAAGGATTATTTTTTTAGATTCTTCTTTTACTTTTTTGTCAGTGCTGAATTTTTCTAAAAGCAGTTCATATCCTTCAGGAGGAACTTTTGCATTAGGTCTTGTTTCTGTTTGAATACCGTTTTTTTGCAGGTGTTCAATCAGGTGTTCAATACCTACGTTTAGTTCTCGTGCAATTTGTGCGAGTCTTTTGCTTTTTTTTACTTCGGTCATACTAAATTTACAAATATTTTAATCAAATTTTATTGTCTTTCTTAAACAGGTACAGCACTGCAGGTGCAATATTAATATATTTTTTTCTGTATAAAAACTTTATTCTTTGTTGTCTTCAAATTCACTTTCAAGAATTTTGATTACATAATCTACTGTTTCTTCCTCCAGGTCTGTTCTTTTTATAAGTTCATCGCGAGGGATATTCAGAACACTTTTTGCAGTATCGCAACCTATATTTTTAAATGTTTCTAATACCCATTCGTCAATTTCGTCATTAAATTCCATAATATCTACATCGTCTTCAAGTTCAGTTTCGTCAATATCTCTGAAAACGTCAATTTCGTATCCTACTAATTTTCCTGCAAGTTTTATGTTCAGTCCTCCTTTTCCTATTGCTTTTGATACTTCTTCGGGGTCAAGGAATACTTCTGCTCTTTTTTCGTCTTCAATTATTTTTATGTTTTTTATTTTTGCCGGGCTTAGAGCTCTTTGGATATACAGTTTCAGATTATCTGTGTAATTTATAACATCGATATTTTCATTTCTGAGTTCTCTTACTATTCCGTGTATTCTGGCTCCTTTCATTCCTACGCAGGCACCTACGGGGTCTATTCTTTCATCGTAAGATTCTACGGCAACTTTTGCTCTTTCTCCTGCCACTCTTACGATTTTTTTAATTGTAATCAGCCCGTCGTAAATTTCAGGGACTTCAAGTTCAAAAAGGCGTTCCAGAAATTTCGGTGATGTTCTGGATATTATAATAAGAGGTGTGTTGTTTTTCATTTCAACACGCTCTATTACAGCCCTTAATGTGTCTCCTTTTCGGAAAAAGTCGGAGGGTATTTGTTCACTTCTCGGTAAAATCATTTCGTTTTCTTCGTCATCAAGTATCAACATTTCTTTTTTCCAGACTTGATAAACTTCTCCGGTTACGATATCGCCTACTCTGTCTTTGTATTTTTCAAAAACGTTTTCTCTCTCTAACTGTAAAATTTTTGATGACAAATTTTGGCGTAACGATAATATGCTGCGTCTTCCGAAATCTTCAAGTTTTACTTCATCGGAAAATTCTTCGCCTACTTCATAATCAGGGTCTATTTTATGAACCTCACTTATAGCAACTTGTAAGTTTGGGTCTTCAACTTCTCCGTCGGGAACAACTATTCTGTTTCTCCATATCTCAAAGTCGCCTTTGTCAATATTAATAATGAAATCAAAATTTTCTGAAGTGCCGAATTGTTTTTCGAACATACTGCGAAAAACTTCTTCGAGAACTCCCATCATCGTAACCCTGTCGATGTCTTTATTTTCTTTGAAATTTGCAAAGGTGTCTATTAAATTCAAATTGTCCATTGTGTTGTTTGTTAAAATGTTATAACAACTTTTGCTTCTTTTATTTTATTGAAATTCAAGTTGATAATTTCTGTTTTTTCTTCTTTTTTATGTTTGTTCTTTTTAGCTTTTTTTGTTTCAGGCTCTATTTCTATTTCATTTTCCTTTACAGAAATTAATTTACCTTTTATTTTATTTCCGTCTTGCGTCAGAATTTTAATTTGATTACCTATATTTTTTTGATACTGTTTTCTTATTTTAAGCGGGTTGTCAAGTCCTGCCGATGAAACTACAAGTTCAAAGTCTTCTTTTTCTCTGTCAAGATTTTCTTCTACTTTTTTGCTCAAAATAATACAGTCTTTTATCTTAATGCCTTCAAAACTGTCAATTAAAATCGTAATTCTGTTATCTGTTGAAATTTTTATATCTGTTAAGAATATATCCGAATCTTCAAAATCTTCTTTTTCGAAAGTTAAAATATCTTCAGTTATTTTCTTTATGTTTTCTTTTAAGTACATTAAATTTTATTCAATAAAACAGGGGACTGACAGTCCCCTCAATTTCTTCATACCTCATTTTCGGATGCAAAGTTAATTAATAAGTTTTAAAAATCAAAGGATAATACGAACTTATATTAATTTAACAGGGATTTTAATATTGTTGTAATATCGGTTTGTTTGTTGATATTAAATTTCTCAAAGTTCGGTTTCAGCGTTTTTAATTCGTTTATTGAGGAGTTGATATCGAGATTTTTTTGTTTGCCGAAGATGAATATGTTTTTGTCTTTCAGATAACTTGCAAGGTATTCTTGCTCTGTTTGTCCCGGGGTGGGGATAAGGATTGCAGATTTTTGTAATTTTATTAAGTCCATTATTGTTGTATAACCTGCACGACTTATTATTATTTTTGATTTTAGGATTGCATCTTGCATTTCTTTTCGAGGAAGATGACCTACAATTTTAATATTTGAATTTATATTTGAAAATTCCTTTTGCGGTTTCCCTGAAATAATTAAGATTTTATAATTTGTATTTTTTAATTGAGTTATAATTGTTGTTTCAAAAACAGTTCTTTGCGGCTCGGGACCTGAAATTATGACTAAAATATCATTTTCAAATTTTATGTTTAGTCTTTTTTTTGATTTAAATTGTGATAAAATTCCTATAAAAAAGTATTTGCGAGGAAGTTTTTGTTTATGAGAGAGTTTGCCTGACAGATTTTCCTTTCCTTCGTAGTCAGGAATAAGAATTTTGTTGAAATTAGCTGTCAGTTTTTGTTGAAATTTGCAGGCTGCTTTTTCAAGAAATTTTATTTGCTTCGGCAGTTGTATAAAAATTTGGTGACTTATAAATACTGAAGGTACTTTTTTTGAGTAAACACCATACCTGTTATCCGAGATTATTAAATCAATATTATGTTGCTTAATTATTTTCTGAACCTGCCTGTGTTCCTTTATTATTCCAAGTAAGATTTTAGGAGTTTGTAAGAGTATTTTTAGAATAAACAGATTTTTTTTCGAATATTTTATTTCAAAAGATTTTATTTCAACATACTTGAGCTTAGGAAATTCTTTCTTCAGTAAAACTCCGGATTTTCCTTCACCTCCTATAATTACTTCAAAATTATTTTTAATAAGTTCGTGAATAATAGGAATGTCTCTTACGGCGTGTCCCAATCCCCAATCCAGCGGAGAAACGAGTATTTTTTTTTTCTGTTTCAATTTTTTTCGGAATATTTTCCTTTTGACAGATTATAAGAAATAATAAGAGCGAGAATAACAGATATAAAGATAAAAGCAAAGCCGGTAAGGTATTCTGCAAAGATAATTTTGCCGATTCCGAACAACGTTGACATAACCATAATACTGCCCGTAAACCAATTTACAAATAATCTCAGGTATCCTGTATCGCCTTTCACTTCGGGTGTTTTTTCAGCTGTTTTTTTCCATCCGGGACCTCCGGGGTGAACTTTTCTGTAGAAAGATTTTAACTTTTCTTCTTTGTCGGGTTTTGTCAGAAATGTAACTGTGAGCCAAACGACAGTTGACCAGATTACAATTATAATTAAACTTAATTCAAAATCTTCTTTAAGGACATCTAATTTGAAACAATATCTTAATACGGGATAAATGAGGTAAGGCGCAATCATTGCCGATATTTCCGACCAAGCATTTATTCTTTCCCAAAACCATCTTAATAATAAAACTAAACCGATTCCGCCGCTCATTGTAAGCACAAACTTCCATGCGTCGCTTATTTTGTCAAATTGAGTAGTAATTATTATTGCAAAAATCATTAAAATAAATGTTGTAATTCTGGATACTTTTACATACTGTTTTTCTGTTGCATTTTTGTTTAAAAAAGGTTTGTAAAAGTCATTTACAATGTATGAAGTACCCCAAACGGTTTGAGAAGCTATTGTTGACATATATGCAGCAAGAAATGCAGCGAGCAAAAGTCCCAACAACCCTGAAGGAAGCAAATCCCGGATAAGCATTACGTAAGTTGCTCCTTTGTCGGAAACATCAGGATATAGTATTAAAGCGGCAAAAGCTGCAATAATCCAGGGCCAAGGTCTTAGAGCGTAATGTGCAACTTGAAACCAGAGAGTTGCCAGAACAGAGTGTTTTTCATTTTTTGCAGACATCATACGCTGGGCGATGTAACCGCCTCCGCCGGGCTCGGCTCCGGGGTACCAGCTTGACCACCATTGCACTCCGAGGTATGCTATAAAAGCAGTAATAGTCATTTTTAAAATTCCGGAAGTGCCGACAGTCTCTGTGCCGGTTTTATTTACGGAAGGGAAAAAATCGAAACTCCATTCGGGTAATTTTTCTTTTAAACCCTGAATTCCGCCTACATCAACGTTTTTTACGGCAAAAACAGCAAGAATAATACTTCCGGTCATTGCAATAATAAACTGAAAACTGTCTGTCAGTGAAACTCCCCACAAACCGGATAATGCAGAATAAAAAACAGTAAACAGCATTAATCCGGCAACGGCAATAAGCTGAGAACTGAATACTGTTCCGAGAAAGTTAAATTCGGCTTGACCGAAAACCGTAAAATCGGGAAACATAACTTTGAAAATTTTGACCATTGCAAGATTTACCCAGGCAATAACTATAGTGTTCATGAATATTCCGATATAAATTGCTCTGAAACCTCTTAAAAACCGAGCAGGTCTACCGGAGTATCTTATATTTACAAATTCGGCATCGGTAAGAATTCCTGAACGTCTCCATAGTTTTGCAAAAAAGAAAACTGTCAGCATTCCGCCGAGCAGCATATTCCACCACAGCCAATTTCCTGCTATACCGTGTTCGGCAACAAGCTCGGTTACGGCGAGCGGAGTATCTGCAGCAAAAGTAGTTGCCACCATACTTGTTCCTGCAATGTACCATGGGAGCTTTCGCCCGCTTAAAAAGAAATCGCTCATTCCTTTTCCGGCGCGTTTAGACATAAATACACTTATTCCGAGACTTATAACAAAATATGCTGCAATAATGAACCAGTCGATTGTTGTGATGTGCATAAGAAGGTATTAAAAAATTGTTTTCGACAAAAATAATAAATAAATGCGATTAAGTATTAATGAATAATCGGCAAGCAGTTAATTATGCAATTACTTTACTTGTTTACAGACAGTTGTGTTTTTTAAGAATATGTTTCACGATTACGGATTGCAGGAATTTGATTTGTGAATAACTGTTACAGAATTAAAAAATATGTTAAAAAACATTAAGAAGTGATAATGCTTTTTATATTTGCGGCGTAATTTAATAAATGTATAAAATATGTATAATCTGTTAAAAGGAAAAAAAGGATTAATTTTCGGAGCATTGAATGATAAATCTTTAGCTTGGAAAGTTGCGGAAAGAGCTTATGAAGAAGGTGCTGAATTTGTGTTGACGAATACTCCTGTTTCTATGAGATTCGGAGAGATTAACAAGTTAGCCGAGAAATGTAACACAATTGTTGTTCCTGCTGATGCAACCAGTATTAAAGATTTGGAAAACCTGATTGATAAGACAACGGAATATTTCGGAGGAAAGATTGATTTTATTCTTCATTCCGTAGCTATGTCTTTAAATGTAAGAAAAGGGAGGACTTATGATAATTTAGATTACGGATATCTGAATAAAACATTGGATATTTCGGCTATTTCTTTTCATAAATTACTGCAGGTTGCCAAGAAAAAAGATGCCATAAACGAGTGGGGGTCGGTTGTTGCATTGTCTTATGTTGCCGCTCAGAGAACTTTATACAGATATAACGATATGGCAGATGCTAAAGCTATGTTAGAATCTATTGCCAGAAGCTTCGGTTATATATACGGAAGAGAGAAAAAAATAAGGATAAATACAATATCGCAATCACCTACAATGACAACTGCCGGAAGCGGTGTTAAGGGAATTGACGG
>JALSMF010000422.1 GCA_026987795.1 Bacteroidales bacterium | reverse complement strand
TTTTACACCGGCTTTTCTGTAAACCTCACTTACTCCGCAATATCTTTCCTCTGATAAGTTTACGGCTTTTTTCAGTTTTTCATAAGGCAGTTCTGTGCCGCTCTTAGCCGTGAAGATATATTTAACGTGCATAGAAATATAATGTTTCGGATGTTCGGTTGTTAATTCCCCGTCAACTTCTGTCGAAAAGTCAGCTAAATTCTCTGTAACTCTCATTTTTTTAAGAATTGAAATAACATCCATACCGGTACATCCTCCTAAAGCTGCCAGCATAAACGGCTTAGGCTGAGGACCTTTGTTTTCTCCGCCTACAGATTCCTTTGCATCAATAATAATTTTATGTCCGTTAACATCCCACTCAAAAGCCATGTTCCCCTTCCAATTTGTTTTAACTGTTTCGCTCATAGTTTATAAAAATTTATTTATTGTAATGTTTTATAATTTAATTAAATTGCAAAAATAAAGAAAATAAAGACGTCTAAAAATTTAAAATTAATTATTTTTGCATAATTAGTTTACAAATGAGTTACGATAAAATAAATAAATGTGAAAATTATAGTATCACTAATGATATTTTTAAAAAAATAACAAAAGAAGAATATGATATTTTGTCTTATATAAAAAATTGCAATAAGTACGATAAAGGAGAAGTAATATATCATGAAGGCAGCCGTATTACAGGTGTCTATTGCCTGGACAGCGGAATAGTAAAACACTATAAAACAGGTAATGACGGGAAAGAGCAGATAATCAGATTTTCAAAAGCCGGAGATATTTTCGGATATCGTTCTGTTTTGTCAAATGAAACAGCCTGTACAACAGCTAAGGTTGTAGAAGAAAGTTCGGTGTGTTTTATCCCTGCAACTCATTTTCTAAAGCTGATAAAAGAAAACTCTGACTTTGCACTAAGTTTAATGCAGCTTTCCTGCAAAGAACTGGGAGATGCCAATAAGTATATTTTAGACATTGCACAAAAGAACGTAAGAGAACGACTTGCTGAAATTTTACTTTTGCTGCATGATAATTTCGGGACAAACAGTGACGGAGACTTAAATATATTTCTGACAAGAGAAGAGCTTGCCGGCTTAGTAGGAACAGCAACAGAATCTGTTATAAGGCTTTTATCAGAATTTAAAAAAGACAAAATTATTCAACTTAACAAACGTAAAATAAAGATATTAAATATAAAAGAGTTGAGGAGAATTTCACAAGACTTTTAAATAACTGTTTTAAAACGATATATACATGTTTACAGCAAAAATTGACCGTAAGGAATACAAAACAGAATTTACCGACACAAATTTTTTGAAAGGAATTGTAAACGGAAAGTCATTTCATTTAGATATTGTAAAAAATAATGACAAGTCTTATCATATCATCTTTAATAACAAATCATATAACATAATCATTATATCTGCAGATAATCAAGAAAAAAATATTTCATTAAAAATTAACGGAAAACCATTTGACGTAAAAGTTTATGATGAGCTTGATATTCTTCTTAAAAATATGGGAATAAAAAGCAAAAAAGCAGATGTAAAAAAAGAACTCAGAGCACCAATGCCGGGCTTGATTGTAAATATTCCGGTAAAAAAAGGAGATTTTGTGAAACAAGGCGAAACTTTACTCGTATTAGAGGCTATGAAGATGGAAAACAATCTGAAAGCGGAAACTGATGTTACAATTAAAGATATAAAAGCAAAAACAGGGAATTCCGCAGAAAAAAATGAAGTACTAATCGTATTCGAATAATTACCGGACACTTAATGAAAAGACATTTTTTAAAATATTTAAATATATTATTCTTGTTCTTTGTTTCGGGTTTTGTGTTTTCACAAAACAAACCGCTTAATATTAAACATTATATAATTCGCGACGGGCTTTCTCAAAGTTTTACCACAGACATTTGCCAGGATAAAACCGGATATATATGGATAGGAACACAAGACGGACTTAATCGTTTTGACGGCTACGATTTTAAAACATTCAGGCAAAACCCTGCAGACAAGCAATCTCTTTCGGATAATTTTATAATTGATTTATTTCCGTCTCAGGACTCTATGCTTTGGATAGTTAATAATAACGGTCTTGAAGTTTTTAATTATAAAACAAACAAGTTCAAAGTAATTCTTAAAAACAAACAACAAAAAGAATCAACCTTCTCAACAAATATAAAAGCTGTTACCGTTGATAAAACAGGAACGGCTTGGATTAGAACCTCAGACGGAATAATAGAATATGACACAAAAAAAAATGAGTTCTTTAAATACGAACTGCATCAGGACGAAGAAGATATTTCCGGGGGGGTCTTTGATATTTTTCGTATTGTTGATGATTCTGAAAATTTATGGACAGGCTCAGCAGGAGCTCTTGTCAGATTTAATAAAAAAACAAAAACGTTCGTAACTTATAAAGTTGACAGCCCTTCTGATGCCAATAAAGATATTTATGCGGTTTTTTGTGAAAATAAGCAAAAAATATGGGCAGGTTCTGAAAATAAACTTTTTCTTTTTAATACAGAAAAGAATAAGTTCACGGAATATAAAACTAAAGTAAGTTTTACACAAATACAGTCAATTTATGTTGATCGAGATATAATCAGAGTCGGGGATATTAACGGATTGTATCAAAACTCTGGAGAATCTGATTTTTTCAGAGTAAATCTGGAAGATTATTTTTACGATGAAGTTAAAATAGGAAATGTTTCCAATATTTTTAAAGACAGGTCTGAAATATTTTGGGTATCTACAGATTACGGGATTTTTAAAATTGACTCAAAAAAAACAAATTTTGAACTATACAGGAAAGACAGAAATAATAACATAAATTTTTCGTCTAATACAATTTACGCTGTTTATCATGATGTAAAAAATGATATAATATGGCTGGGCACAAGAGGACAGGGCTTAAACCTGTTTTACAGAAAAACAGGAAATGTTATTCAATATAATAAAGAAAATTCCGGGCTTACCGATGATAATATATTTTGTATCGTAAAGAGCCCGAAGGGAAACATATGGATAGGAACAAATAACGGTCCTGTAATTTACGATATAAATAAAAAAAAGTTTATTCCTTTTTCGGCATTTGTAAAAAAAGATTTTGATTCGTATTTTACTCAAAACCGTCTCTCAAATATTCTTTTTGATGAAGATATTATATGGTTTTCTACTTACAAAGGGCTCTATAAGTACAAGAATAATAAAATAATAAGTTTTACTAAAAAAGATTTCGGCAACGGAATAGTTGATAACGAGGTTTTTAAAACGATAAAAGGAACAGACGGGAACTATTGGATAGCAACGCTTTACGGTCTCAGCAAATTTAATCCCGTAAAAGAAACCTTTGTAAACTATACCAAAGAAAACAATAAAATAAGCAACAACATAGTCCCTGTGGTTTTTGAAAGCTCAGATTCGATTATTTGGGTAGGAACCGGAACCGGATTAAACAGGTATATTCCGGAAAAAGATTCTTTTGCGTATTATACTTCACAAAGTCACGGTTTCAGTAACGATTTTATATACACTATTTTAGAGGATAAAGACAAGAATCTCTGGATGAGTACAAACCGCGGAATAATTAAATTTAATCCTGAAACTGAAGATGTAACGAATTATACGACAGACGACAATTTACAAGGTTATGAGTTTAACATAAATGCTGCATATATTGACGAAAACAACGAGCTTTTCTGGGGCGGAGTAAAAGGTTTGAACGCCCTGAAAACTAATGAAATTAAAAAAAACAAATTTACTCCGAAACCCGTCATTACACATTTTTATAAACAAACCAAAAAAGGTAAAGAAGAGGTTTTTTTAAACAATGAAAAAACCGTAAATCTTAATTATAAAGAAAACAGTTTTGATATTCACTTTGCGGTTCTTGAATACTCTTTTCCTCAAAAAAATAAATATAAATATCGGATAAAAGAATCCGGTTCTGAATGGACAGATCTCGGAAATAATAATGTTATCACCTTTTTTCAACTTGCCCCCGGAACTTATACCTTTCAAATTATAGGTGCAAACAGTGATAATAATTGGAACCTTGAGCCTACTGAAATAAAAGTAATTATTTCTCCCCCGTTATGGCTTACAACCGGAGCCTATATAACATATATTTTATTATTCATAATCTTAATCGGCGGAGGATTTCTGATTTATAACAGAGAAATAAGAAAAGAAAACCGAATACTTCACGAAAAACAGTTAGTGGCAAAGGAGGTAGAAAAACAAAAAGAACTTTTGGCAATAAAGAATAATAATATCTCTGAAAGTATGAGATATGCATCCGGCATTATTAATGCACTGCTCCCGGCAGAAGATCAAATAAAAAAAATAATCCCGGACTCGTTTGTTTTATTTATGTCAAAAGAAATTGTCAGCGGAGATTTTTACTGGATTGATGAAACAGAAGATAAAATTTTTGTGGCTGCTGTTGACTGCACAGGGCACGGAGTACCCGGGGCATTTATGTCTATTATAGGTCTGGATTTACTGAAAAACATAAAAGAATCCGGAATAGAAACACCGTCAAAAATTCTGGATCATTTAAACAGAGGTATTTATTCCATGTTCCGCAATGAAGAACACGGACATAAACTAAAAGACGGAATGGACCTTAGCCTGATTGCAATACACAAAAAAAAGAACATAATTGAATTTGCGGGAGCAATGAATCAGCTTTTTATTATAAGAGATGATAAAATAACAGAAATTAAAGGTGACAGATTCTCTGTTTCTCCGGCAAATTACCTGACATACGGCTCATATACAAACCATGTGATAAATGTTGAAGAAAATGATATGATTTACATTTTTTCTGACGGATATGTAGATCAGTTTGGAGGTCCCGATTCTAAAAAGTTTAAATACAGAAGATTCAGACATATGCTTTTAAATAATTATGACAAGCCCGCAGAAGAACAAAAGCAAATTTTGAAACGGGTTATTAACACATGGAGAGGAACATATGAGCAAATTGACGACATCCTCGTTATTGGTGTAAGGATACACACAGACTATTAAACAGTAAAAAACAGATTACAAAACGTAATTTTTATAAACAGCTTTTATTCCGCTCAGAAAATCTGTCTTTTCTTTCCATCCGAGCGAATGCAGCTTGCTTACGTCAAGCAATTTTCTGTATGTGCCGTCAGGCTTGTTTTTATCCCATATTAAATTACCGTTGAACTTGACAATTTCATTTTTTATTATTTCCGCAAGCTCTTTTATTGAAATATCTTTTCCCGTGCCTATATTAATATGCGTATTTCTGATTTCTTTGCAGGTAAACGGAAAATCCGGTTTTTCAATACCGTAATCATTTTTCAGAATATCTTTAAAATCAACATTTTCCGCAATAAATACAACAGCATCGGCTAAGTCGTCCGCATGTAAAAATTCTCGTCGGGGATTTCCGCTGCCCCAAAGTGTAACGCCGTTTTCGGTAATGCCGTATTTTTTTAACACATTAATTATTTCTTTTTCAGAATTACTTCCGCAGATATTCTCTATCGGCATTTTGGTTAAATCTTTTCTTATTATATCAAAATTATTTTCCGACAAAGCTTTTGCCAAATGCATTTTTCTGATTAAAGCAGGTAAAACATGAGATTTTTCTAAATCAAAATTATCATTATAGCCGTATAAATTAGTAGGCATAACAGCCAAAAAATTTGTTCCGTATTGCAAGTTATAACTCTCAATCATTTTTATTCCCGCAATTTTTGCCGTAGCATACGGCTCATTAGTATATTCAAGCTCTGATGTCAGCAAATATTCTTCTTTCATCGGCTGAGGACTGTTTTTAGGATAAATACAGGAACTTCCCAGAAAAATCAGTTTTTCTGCACCGTTAGAATATGACAGGTGAATAATATTATTCTGAATTTGAAGATTTTGATAAATAAAATCTGCCCGATATGTATTATTTGCAACAATCCCGCCTACTTTTGCCGCCGCAAGAAAAACAATATCCGGCTTTTCTTTTTCGAAAAAATCTGTAACACACTCATAATCTGTCAAGTCACAATCCGAGTGCGGAGTAAAAACTAAATTTTTATACCCTTTTCCCAAAAGCTTTTTAACCAGTGCACTTCCGACCAGTCCGGTATGTCCGGCAACGTATATTTTAGAATCTTTATTCATATCGACATAATTTAAAACTCAAAATAAACAATTATTTCTATATTTGAGAAATTATAAATATCCTAAAAAATGGAAATAAAAAGAATAATATTCAGTCCGTTTGAAGTAAACACTTACATAATTTACGATAAATCAAATGATTGCGTAATAATTGATCCTGCCTGCAATAATAAACAAGAGCAAAAATATCTTCTTAAATTTCTGGAAGATAACAGATTAAAGCCGGTAAAATTGTTGAATACTCATTGTCATTTAGACCATGTTTTCGGAAATAAATTCGTGTCTGATACTTTCGACCTTGAAACAGAGGCACATAAAGAAGAGGAATTTAACATAAGCAATGTAACAAATGCTGCAAGACTTTACGGAATACAAACGGATGCTCCGCCTCCGATAAAAGTTTTTATAAAAGAAGGAGACGATATTAAATTCGGACACTCTGAATTAAAGATATTACAAGTTCCCGGACATACAGCAGGAAGCCTGGTCTTTGTTTCAAAAGAAGATAACTTTGTCGTTGTCGGAGACGTTTTATTTAAAGGAAGTATCGGCAGAACCGATTTGCCCGGCGGAGATTACGACACACTTATTTCAAATATTAAAACAAAACTATTCAACTTGCCTGATGATATGATAATTTATCCCGGACACGGAGGCGAAACAAGTATCGGATTTGAGAAAAGGTATAACCCCTTTGTCGGAAGTGAAAAATATACCTAAAGGCATAAATTCAGCTTTCTATGTTTTTAAATATTTATTTTAATGATAATAATCAAGACTAATCCGAAGCTATATTTTTATTTTTGCAAAACAGAAATCATAAACACATTATTTTAACTTGACATTATGCAGAAAATCGAATTTAAAAACAGGCACATAGGACCGGATAAAAATGACATAAAAAAAATGCTTTCCGTAATAGGATTATCATCAGTTGATGAATTAATATCAAAAACGGTTCCGGATAATATTCGCCTAAAAAAAGAAATGAGTTTAGATGAGCCGATGACAGAATATACTTACCAAAAATATATTCAAAAAATAATTTCAAAAAATAAAATATTTAAGACATATATCGGGCAGGGATATTATAATACAATAACACCGTCGGTGATTTGGAGAAATATTTTTGAAAATCCGGTTTGGTATACTTCCTATACACCATATCAGGCAGAAATTTCACAAGGAAGATTAGAGGCTCTTCTCAATTTTCAGACTGTCGTAACGGAACTTACCGGCTGCGAAATTGCAAATGCATCTTTACTTGATGAAGCAACGGCAGCTGCCGAGGC
>JALSMF010000421.1 GCA_026987795.1 Bacteroidales bacterium | reverse complement strand
AATATTAAAACTGTCAAGTTTTTTTTGATTTACGTAAGCAAGCAAGCTAATATCTTTATAAATGTGTTTTTTGTAAGTCATTTTGCTTATAATTCCGCTTGTCCCGAACTTTATTTTTTTATTTTTTAAAAATGAGAACGTGAAATTTTGCTCAAAGCTTAACATTCCGAAATCATTGCTTTGAAGCGGACCTGCAAGGTTAATATTATTTCCGAACAGCTTACCGTTTACGGAAGTAAATGATACAGAGTCATTGTTTGCTGTTGCATCTAATGTTATTTTTCCGAAATCGCCGAAAAACACACCTTTTGTCTTAAAATTATTAAAACTTCCTTTTGCTTTGCCCTTATATGTTATTGTTTTCAGTTTTTGAAGTTCTTCCGGCGGGTTTAATGCAAGTTCCGGTATTCCGGGAATTTTAAAGTCCCCGAATTCTTGCATATGCACTTTCATTTCTTCAATATTTATATCAAATGTCAAATTATTAAAATCAGATAAATTTGTTATTTGTGTGTTTGTTTTCAGAGATATTATATTTTCAATATTAACAGAGAAGTTTTTTAAAAGAATATTATTGTAATAACCGTTTAAGTTTCCGGAAATAAAAATTTTAGTTTCAGCTTTTGTCGTGTCTTGGAGAGTTATTGCCATATCTTTATACGAAACATAGGAGCCGTTCTTAATTGATATTTGTGCATTTAAGCTTGTTTTATAGCCGGAAAAGTAATATCTGTCGGGGTACCGTAAATTTAAACTGTCAAATTGAAGGTTGCTGTTTTCCGTAATAATTTTAAGGTCTTTTATTAAAATTTTTTCGGGGGAAATTATATTTTTTTCTGTGCTTATGTTTTTAACCTTTAAGCCGCTTTTTTCCTCAAATGAAATACTTTTTACGGCAGACTTGACCCGACTGTTAAAAATATTAACATCTTTCAACTCTGCGTTAATATCGAAAAAGTATAAATCTTCATAGTCCATTCCCGCATTTTTTACGGTATCAATTTCTTTATATGCAAAAACAGACTCTGTTAATTTAAAATTTTTTATTTTCATCACAAAATCTGCAGCGGAACTTGTGTCTCCGTTTTCTGTCAGTTTATCAATAATAAGGTCAATGTTCAGTGTGTCTTTTTTAACCTCATAGAGATTGAGATACATTTTATTAATTTCTGCGAATTTAAAAGAAATATCATTCAGTTCTGCAGGTATGCCGGAGGGTAAAAGGTACAAATCTTCTATAGAGAGCATAGTATCCCTGTCAAAGTCTTCAATTATTATTCCGTGAAACTTAAAGCCTCTAAACAGGGTGATATTTACACTTTTAATATAAATATTTGTTTTAAATTTTCCGGAAAGTTCTCTTGTTATATATTGGGTAATTTTTGTTTGTATATAGCTTGTTTGCAACATAACAAACAGGGTAACAAGCAATACCAGCAAGGCTATAATGCCAAACAGGGTGAGCCGCTTTAATTTTTCTGTCTGAAATATGTAGTTTTGCATACGTTTACAAAATAATTATTTTTATCTGATATAAACGAAGTTTCGTAATATTTTATTTAAATTTAGTTATTCTGATTATTTTTGCAAATGAGATGCCGGAAATCCGGTTCTTGTAACAACTTAAAAAAATCAGATTTGAAAACAATACTGGCAATAGAGTCTTCTTGTGACGATACATCAGCTGCCGTAATACAAGACGGTTGGTTATTATCAATGGTTACCGCCAATCAAAATGTACATAAAAAATACGGAGGTGTTGTTCCGGAACTTGCGTCACGGGCACACCAGGCAAATATTGTTCCTGTTATCGATACTGCAATTAAGGATGCCGGGGTAAAAATTTCCGATATCAGTGCGATTGCTTTTACGCGAGGTCCTGGATTATTGGGATCTTTGCTTGTAGGTGTGTCTTTTGCAAAGGGTTTTGCTCTTGCAAATAATATACCGATGATTGAAGTTAATCATCTTCACGGACATATAGCAGCATTGTTTTTGAAAGAAAAAGGAATAGCTCATACCGACCCTCAATTTCCGTTTTTAACACTGCTTGTTTCCGGAGGACATACACAAATAATCCTTGTTAAAAGTTTTTTTGAAAAAGAAATTATCGGAGAAACAATTGATGATGCGGCAGGAGAGGCTTTTGACAAAACAGCAAAAATTTTGGGCTTGCCGTATCCGGGAGGACCTTTAATTGACAAATATTCGAAACTCGGAAATCCGAAACGCTTTAAGTTTTCTAAACCGAAAGTGGGTGATATTGATTTTAGTTTCAGCGGACTAAAAACGGCAATACTTTATTTCATCAGAGACGAGCACAAAAAAAACCCGAACTTTGTTAAGGAAAACTTATATGATATTTGTGCTTCCGTGCAGTTTTCAATTATTGATATTCTTATTGAAAAACTTACAAATGCCGTTTTGAAAACAGGGATAAAAGAAGTTGCAATTGCCGGCGGTGTTTCGGCAAACTCGGGCTTGCGGAATCGTTTAAAAGCAGAAGCCGAAGAAAACGACTGGGTGTTGCATATACCTGAATTTAAATTTACAACAGATAATGCGGCAATGATTGCGATGACAGCTTATCATAAACTTTTAAGGCGAGAATTTACCGAACATACCGTTACGGCGGAAGCTCGATTGAAAGACATATAAACCTTTCAGAGAGAATAAAAAATATTTTTAGCTGTATATTATCTGAAATATTACAATCTGCCGTATAATTTTTCTAAGAAAGCTAAATTTTCAGATACTTGTTTTTTTATTTTTTTAAAAACATAAAAAGAAACAAAAAGTCCGACAGTTGCTCCGACAAGTAACCCGAAAACAGATTCTTCATCTTTAAAAATATCTGCAAACTGTATGTTTTCAAAATAAACGTGTATTGAGAGTACCGTTAAAAAATAAATGAAAGGAATAAAGATAAACGGCAGTTTTGAAGCAAGGCTTTTTTCGGAGTTTTTCAATAAAGTTATTTTTTCTTTAAGCCATATCTTAACAGGCTTATCCGTTGCCGATTTTTGCAGTCTGTACCACGAAGATATTCCGAAAATAAGGGATATAAGAGTTATTATACCCAAGACAATATTGTTAATAATAAAAAGACTGTCATCAAAACGCTTAAATGAAGCAATAATAAGCAGTGTAATTATCACTAAACTTATTAAAGCAGAAGCAATTAATATCGCAGAGTGTTTATAAAGAATACTTCTTGCCTTAAATTTGAGCAACAGCATCAATTCTTTTTCTGTTTTTTGTTCTTTTGAAATATCAACAGTTTTCCACAGTTTAATTAATTCATTATTTTCCATAATTTAAATATTTTAAGTTTTCTTTCAGAATTTTTTTTGCTCTGTTTATTCTTACACCGACATTTGACTTTGAAACACCCAGAATTGCAGCAATTTCGTCATAACTTTTTTCTTCCAGGTATAATAATATAACAGACTTGTTTATATCGTCCAAGTTGTGTATTGCATTAAGTAAGTGTTCAGATATATCATCTTTAACTGCTTTATTTAAGTCAGATAATCCGTCGGATATTTCCGGAACAGTATCTCTGTATTCAACCAATGATTTTTTTTTAATTCGAGAAAGCGATGTGTTTATGGAAACAGAGTAAATCCACGAGCCGATACTGTCTTTATTTTTTAACTTGGGAAAAGATTTCCACAGCTGATATATGATTTCTTGTAAGATATCTTCTCTGTCAGATTTATTTCTGAAATAAACCAGGCTTACTTTATGCAAAATACCTTGATATTTTGTAAGTATTTTCAGAAACTCGTTATTTTCGGTTTTCATATCTCTTCTTTTTCTTATAAAGTATCTTTCCTGCAAAAAAAATTACAAAAGTGAAGGCTTTTTTTCGGGAAAAAAGTTAAAGGGCGGTTAACGCATTTTGCTGCGTCTTATCAGGAAAGGAATTAATATATCTTTAAAATCGGTATTGACATCGGCTTCAACAAAGTCTATCTTATATTGTCCGCATTTCAATTTCAACTCTTCGGCATATTTTTTTGAGGAGTTTACAAATGAATCTCTTATATCATTCGGGTTCAGTTTAACAACTTCCCCCGTTTCCATATCAACAAACCTGTAAGGTCTGTTACTATATTGAAGTTCAAGTTCGTGCAATTTGTCTGTTACGTGAAATAAGATAACTTCGTGCTTGTTGTGTTTTAGGTGCTGAAGGGCGGAAAACAATTTTTCAGGTTCTTCGGAACTGAACATATCACTGAAAATTATAACCAAAGAACGTTTATGTATTTTTTCTGAAATAAGGTGAAGCAACCGAGCCGGATTTGTTTTTTTATTAAGCTCGGTTCGGTCTGTTAAAAGTTTGTTTAGGTAACTGAACAACAGCCGGCTGTGCGACGACGACATTTTTTCTTGTGTATGAAGTTCTGTTTCTTCGGAAAATAAAGTTAAACCGGCTGCATCTCTTTGTTTTTTCAGCAAATGTATTATTGCCGCAGCACTTAAAACCGAAAAATAAAGTTTACTTCGAATGTTTTTTTCTTTATACGGAAATAACATCGAAGAGGATGTATCAATTATAATTCTGCAACGCAAATTAGTTTCTTCTTCGAATCGTTTTACAAACAATTTATCAGTTTTCCCGTAAAGTTTCCAGTCAATATTTCGGGTAGATTCTCCGGTATTATATAAGCGATGCTCCGAAAACTCTACGGAAAAACCGTGAAACGGGCTTTTGTGTAAGCCGGTAATAAAGCCTTCCACAACTTGCCTTGCAAGAAGTTCAAGATTATCAAACTTTTTAAGTTCGTTTATGTCCTGAATATTTTTCAATTTCAGAGAATTGCCTCTAATTTTTCGACAAACTTCTTTTTCGGAACAGCTCCAACCTGTTTGTCTATCACTTCCCCGTTTTTAAAAAACAAAACTGTCGGAATATTACGAATTCCGTATTTCATCGCTGTTTCTCTGTTGTTATCTACGTCAAGCTTTGTCATTAAAGCCTTTCCTTCATATTCTTCCGATAATTCTTCAAGAATAGGATGAATCATTTTACAGGGTCCGCACCAAACAGCCCATAAATCAACCATAACCGGTATCTCCGATTTTAAAACAACATCCTCAAATGTTGCGTCTGTTATTTCTTTTACTGCCATAATTCTCTTTTTTATACGATTTTTGAATTTTAATTATTGCAAAAATAAAAAAAACCGCTTTCAATGACAGAAAACGGCTGAATTTATTTTTCCCGAAATAAAAATTCTACCAACTGCTGCCGGCACCGCCTCCGCCGGAGCTGCCTCCGCCCCACGAACCGCCGCCGGAAGACCAAGAGGAACTGCCGCCGCTCCACGATGACGAGCCGGAGCCGGTTGAGGAGGTCCTTGTTTTTTTGGGTATCGTATAAACAACGGTTTTAGAATGACCGCAATTTTCACATTTAAAGAGCTTTTCTCCTTTTCCGGATGTTGTATAAGTAGCGGCAACAATGACTTTATCATAAACTTTATGATATGTTTTATACTTGCATTTAGGGCACGCATTATACTTTGAAAACCATCGTTTATATTTTTGTATCAAAATATCTCCTTCTATTCCCGAAACCCAGACATCATAATCTACAGATTTAATTTCTTCTTCTTTTACTTGTCCCTTTTCTAAATATTTATCATCATCTTTTTCGGAAAGCTTATGCATAATTTTTCCGGTTTTAGCACTTATTCTGGGGGTGTCTCGCCACTTGTCCGTAAGATTTTTAACAAGAAGATAAATTCCGACAAAAGGAACCGGTACCAGAATAAACCAAATATATAACCTGAAAACTCGTAACAGTTGGTATCTGATAAAAAAATCTTTCGTAAAAAGAGCTATGGTTAACAGAATAAGAAAAATTAAAACCGCACTCGCCGAAAAGGAAAGATAAAATATCAAAAACTCATTATTTTCAGCGAAGCTGTTTTCATAATCGTAATAATTATCATTTTCTAAAGTAATGTTTGATATGCTTTTTGTTGTTTCCGGGTGTTTGTCAAAATAAATATCTCTGTTCTTATCTAATAATATATCTGCGGATGCTCTTACTCCGGTAACAATGCCTTCGCCGTATTTACCTTCTTTAAACAGCGGAACCATAAATACTTGCTGTATTTCATAGCATTTTGCATCGGGTAAAACAAGCTCTGTCCCGTACCCTGTTTCAAACTCAACACGTCTTTGGTCCAAGACAAGAAGTATCAGCAAGCCGTTATCTGTTTTTGCATCTCCTATGTGCCAGAAATTAAAAAGTTTCGTTGCAAACTCTTTTGGAACGGCATCTCCTATTGACTGAAGTGCGACAACTGCAATTTCTGCTTTTGAAGAGTCCTGAACTTCCCGTATAATAGAGTCTATTATTTCAATGTTTTTATAACCTATAATATTATCAGGATCGGAGACAAAACCGTTCCCGCTTTTCTTAGGGTCCGGCACGTTTTCAACCGTATATTGAGAAAAGGCAATATTTCCGAAAAGTAAAGTAAAGATTGAAAAAATAATTATTTTTTTCATTTGCGTAAATTTTAGGTATCTGAATCGATTATGAGTTCTTAAGAATTTAAATTGGTGCAATGCTTTAGTTCCTTGACTTTTATTATTGTTCCGTATTATCAGAACTTTCATCTTCTTCGCCTCCTTCAGACTCTGAATTTTCCGGAACTGCGGGGCTGGTTTTGACCCAAATAAAAATGTCTTCTTTCTTTTTCGGTCGATTTGCTTCCTCCCACTTAAAGCCCGGGAGCAAGGTTTCTTGTATGCTTAAACTTAAGGGCGGATGAATTTTTCCTGTCGGTTTTTCGTAAAACCAAATTCTGTCCAACTTGTTATCTTTCAGGTAGATATTCATTCGCTTACAGTTAATGAAATTAACCCCTACAAGCTTTTCATTATCATCTCTTATAAAATAAACCGATTTCCCGTTGCCGGAAACTTCAACTTCCGAAACTTTCCTGTCGTCAATATAAGCATACATCTTATCTCCGAATATCTGATTAAACCTGACAGAATCTGATTGGGATATTATAAAAGCATTATCAATCATATCAATCTCGTCAACATCATTCTTATATGTAAAAATCTCAATGTAATCTGCCGAAAGTTGATTTGAGTCAGACCACATTACAGGGTTTCCGTGCATTTCAATAACAGAATCTGCTAAATTATAAACAAGGGAGTCGCATATTGACTGAAAATCCGGCTTATATGTTTTAACATGATAAAATGCTTGTATTACTCTGTAAACCACAGAGGTATCATTTGTTATTAAAGAGTCTTTATAAGATTGTAACGTATCGGCGTGCATAAAAAGAGAGTCGTTATTTTCGGCAACCTGTATAAACACGGCTTTGTCCGTCATAAGAAAAAAACCGGTATTTTCATTATAAAAACCTTTGTTTCCCTTGAGCAGGACATCTTGAAGACTGTCTTTAAAAGTTACGTCTTTGAAAGCTTTACCTACACC
>JALSMF010000420.1 GCA_026987795.1 Bacteroidales bacterium | reverse complement strand
TGCAAATTTATCGCCGATAACGAGTAACCGAACCGACGGCGGGAAAGCACGAAATCGACGGGTTGAAATTACCGAACGGTAAATCTCAATCAAAGAAGTATTTCAAGTAATTTCGCTAAATATTTTCTGTCAATTTCATCAAAATCATCAAGTTTGTTGCTGTCGATGTCAAGCACAAATTGAACGGTATCGTTTTTTATTCCGCAAAGGACGATTTCAGACTTCGAATCACTGCTGCAGGCGATATGATCGGGAAATTTATCCACATCCGGAACAATGATTGCTTCTTTGTTTTTCCAAGCCGTTCCGCAAACCCCTCTGCCGTATTGTATGCGTGTGCAGGCAACGGGTCCGTGAAAAGGTCCGAGAACAAGTTCGTTATTTTTTACGATGTAAAATCCGACCCAAAAGAAACCCATTCCGAAATACAGTGCCGATGCGGTATTGGCAAGGTTTGCAATAAAATCGTCTTCTCCCGTAACTAACGCTTTAATTTGCGGAATAAGTATTTTGTATTTTTCTTCTTTACTTAAGTTGTTGTTTATTATCAGAGTTTCTGTCATAAAAAGTTTAATTAATTTCAGTTTGTAAAAATACCGTATTCTTTTTAATATTTTGCATAATAAAAAATGTATATCTTTGCTTTTTAAAAAAATGATACCAAAAATAAAAAATATTAAATATGCCGGCGGTAATAATTTTTTTCTGCTTGCCGGACCTTGTGTTGTCGAAAGCGAAGAAAATGTTTTTGAAATTGTCGAATATTTGCTAAAAGTTACGGACAAATATAAAATACCGTATATTTTTAAAGCTTCTTTTAAGAAAGCAAATCGTTCAAGAATTGATTCTTTTACGGGAATAGGAGACGAAAAAGCTTTAAAGATTCTCGAAAAGGTTAAGTCGGAGTTTAAAGTTCCGGTTGTTACGGATATTCATTCTCCCGAAGATGCAAAAAAAGCAGAGAACTTTGATATTGATATTTTACAAATTCCGGCTTTTCTGTCAAGACAAACAGAACTGCTTATTGCCGCAGCAAAAACCGGAAAATATGTTAATATTAAAAAAGGACAGTTTATGTCGCCTGATACAATGAAATTTGCAGCACAAAAAGTTGTTGACTCCGGTAATGATAAAGTTATGCTTACTGACAGAGGCACAATGTTCGGATACGGAGATTTAATAGTCGATTTTCGATCCGTTCCGATTATGAAGAAATCCGGGTTTCCGGTAATAGTTGATATAACACATTCTTTACAACAACCTAACAGGTCCGACGGAGTAACCGGCGGGCAGCCGGAAATGATTGAAACAATCGGGAGAGCGGCAATTGCTGCGGGAGCAGACGGTATTTTTATGGAAACACATCCTAATCCGGCAAAAGCAAAATCTGACGGGGCAAATATGCTGAGTCTTGATTCTGCAGAGGAGCTACTGAAACGTTTGGTTAAAATCAGAGAAGTTATTGCTTCTTTTCAGTAACCAAAAAAATTACAATTGTAGTCGCTGTAATTGTCAAACCTGTTTTCATCCCAGCAGTGCCACAGGGTATCTCCGAAATATTGTAAATCTTTAACTCTGCCGATAAGGGATTGTTGTCCGAACTGGATATATGTATGATTTTCCGATATTTTCTCAAAAATATCAATATATATATCATAGTCATACAGCAGAGAGTCTTTAATCAGGATGTAGTTTCCGTTATTCTCGCCCGGATACAGATAGGTTACTTTCATCTCTTGTTTATATTCCGAAATAAAATTACGGTCGGTTTTTATATATTTCACGTAAGTATTTCCGGTATCGGGTTTGTTTAGCTGCCAAAAACCGTTTGTAGAATCGGGCAAAAACCAGCCGTCAAAAAGAGGCAGATATAAATATGTTGAATCAAGGGAGATGAAAAGCTTTGTAAAAACAGTATCGTCTTTAATGATTTCAAAATAACTGATGAGGTATGTATCGTTGTTTTCGGTAAATTTTTCCGAAATAAGCCAAGTATTATTATCCTGATATTCTAATTTTTTGTCGGAAACAGAAGCAAAAAGGTTTTTATGCAATGCAAGAGAATCTTCGAATAAAAATTTCCAGAATGAAACATTTCTGTATGCCAATGCATAGTTTACGGCACTACTCGCTGTGTCCGGAGCGGAAAAGTAGGATAAATCAACTGTAAAACTGTTGCTTTGCGGCACGGGCGGAGCAATTTTTTCAGGTTGCCGGCAAGCAAAAAAAAATACGATTACAGAAAGAATTAATATAAAAAATACTTTTTTATTCATCGAAAACAAAATTACAATATTTTTAGTATTTTATGTTCAAAAAAGAGAATATTCTTGATTTTGAGCTTTTATTTTTGTATTTTTGAGATTATTTTATAAACATTAAAAAACAATAGCTATGGAAGAAAGAGATTTTTTCTTAAAAGAAGCCGATATTATCTCTAAAGAGTTAGAGGCTAAGATTGAAAAGTCAAAATTATATGCCGAAAAAAAGCGGAAAGAACTTGAGGATGAGATAAGGCAAATGGAAGATAAAAAAAAGAGCTTTGATGAAGATCTTGAAAAGTTAAGAGAAGTTCCCGATGATAAATTTGAAAGTGAAATGAATGCTTTTAAGGAAAAATATCAGACGGACAGCATTATTGATACATTAGATAAGAAATTTACCGAATTTGCAGAAAAAACTAAGGGCTTTTTGTCTAAAGTAGGCGATAAAGTTTCGGATTTTTATCATAAGCAAGTTGATAAAAAAGACAAACCCGAGGAGTTGTAAAACTTTTTCCTGTAAACAAAAGATGCGGTTTCGTCAACTGAAGCCGCATTTTTTATTGAAAATCAACCTCAATTACTACGGGGCAATGGTCTGAATGTTTTACATCCGAAAGGATATAAGCACTTTTTATTTTGTCTTCAAAATTTTTGCTTACCATATGGTAGTCAATACGCCATCCTTTATTGTTTGCTCTTGCATTTGCCCTGTAACTCCACCAGCTGTAATTATGCGGCTCTTTATTAAACTTTCTGAAAGAATCAATAAAGCCGTCTTCAACAAATGATTGAAACCACTCTCTTTCTTCGGGCAGGAAACCGGATGTATTTTGCTGTTTTTCAGGGTTGTGAATGTCAATCCAAAGTCGACATATATTAAAATCGCCGGAAATAATTAAGTTAGGACGTGTTTTTTTCAGCTCTTTTACATAATTTTGAAAATCTTCAAGCCATTGCATTTTAAATGTTTGCCTTTTGCTGCCGCTAGAGCCGGAAGGGTGATAAACACTTACGACCGAAATATTTCCGAAATCGGCTCTTAAAAAACGACCCTCGTTATCATATTTTTCTATTCCCATTCCGTATTCGATATGGTCGGGTTGTTTTTTTGTCAGAATTCCTACTCCGCTGTACCCTTTTTTTTGTGCTGAAAACCAGTATGTTTTATATCCTGATTTTTCAAAAATCTCACTTTCTATTTGTTCGGGCATTGCTTTTGTTTCCTGTATGCAAACTATATCCGGATTTTCTGAATTGAGCCATTCGGCAAATCCTTTTTTTAATGCGGCACGTATACCGTTTACATTGTATGATATGATTTTTTGTGTCATTACGATAATGTCTGTTTCTGTAACAGATGCAAAAAACTATTTGTTTATTTCAATAAGTCCTTCGGGCAGGTTGAAAATAATTTTTTTCTTTTCAATATTAATTTCTTTCAAAAAAACATCGTTAACAGGGATTAGAACTTCTTTATTGTCGGCGGTATAAACCGTCAGTACGGGATTTGAGGGGATGTTAAGAATATTTCCTGACTTCCCGACAAATGTATCATTATTAAAAACATCAAAATTTTCAGGAATAAAGGAGGTTTCTTTACTTTTCGGAATAATATTTTGAGACTGTAAAAAGACAGGAGCATAAATAAGTTTCTCAACTTCCTTGTCGGAATTGATGTTGTCTAATTTTACAAGCATTCCCGACTTTTTATAAGGTTTAGGTTTATATGAAAAGAAAAACGGAACAATATTTCCCTCTGTTTCAAGAAAAATAAGTTCCGTTAATTTCATTTGGTCAAAGTTAACCTTAAGTTTGACAATTGCCTCACCTTTATATCCGTGAGCTCTTATAATTTCACCGATTTTAACTAATTTAAGTTTTGAAATCGGAATCATAAAATTTAGTCTTCTTTGTTTTCTTCTTTTGATTCCTCTTTAACTTCTTCCGTGTTTTCTTCCTCTGCGGTCTCTTCGGTTTGCTCTTCTGCCTCAGGCTTTTGTTTTGCGGCAATCTCTTCTGCTCTTGCTTTATTTATTTCCTCTTCAATTTTTAAGCGTTTTTCCTTTTCAGCTTTTGATTCGGCTTTAAGTTTGTCTGCTTTAGCTTGGATTTTTTGTTCTTTTTCTTTTACCCAGGCATTGAATTTGTTTTCTGCTTCCTCTTCAGTTAAAGCACCTTTTGCGACTCCTTTTAAAAGATGATTTTTATACAAAACCCCTTTGTATGAAAGTATTGCTCGACAAGTTTCCGTAGGAATTGCTCCGTTTCTGAGCCATTTGAGGGCTTTGTCGAAATTAAGATCAATTGTTGCAGGATCGGTATTCGGGTTATACGAACCGATTCTTTCAATGTACCTACCGTCACGCGGTGCCCTGCTGTCTGCAGCAACAATGTAATAGAACGCTCTTCTTTTGCGTCCGTGTCTTGCTAATCTGATCTTTACAGGCATGTTAAATTTAATTTAAATAGTTAGTAAAAAAATGTTCGCAAAGGTATGCTTTTATTTTTTTTCGACAAAAATTATTTAAATAATTATCTTGTAATAAATACTTTGAAGATGTCCGGTTTGAACAGGATTAATTTTGTGTCGGAAGCAAGTGTAATCGGTAAGAGAAAGTTTTACTCTGTATACAAGGTCGGGAGTTTTTTTAAAAACAATTTATTATATTAATGCAGATGTTCGGTTTCGGGATTGTCAAACAGTGACGGATAATCCCTGTCAAATTGTCCCAATATTTCAGTAATTACCGTTTCTCGAATAAACCGAGACTTATTTTTAATTTTATATTTTTTGCAATATTTTTCAAAAGCTTCTAATTCTAAATCATTAAATAAAAAATGCATTTTGTTTTTACGCTTGAGCTTATCTTTTTTGTTTAAAGACGACATAACTGAAATTCAAAAAATTACGCCGCAAATTTATAACTTTTCCCTGATAAAACAAAAATCGGGAATTTTCCCGATTTTTTGTACAATGTTTTATGAAAAAGCCTTTTCTTCAGAAATAAATTATATCTTCTTTTTTTTCTGACTGCATAGAAGAAATATCATTAAGTAATTTATTTGCCAGACTGCTTGCTCCTATTCTGAACAATTCCGGGTTTAACCAATCCTCTCCCAAAACTTCCTTCATTACGGCATAATATTTTAAGGCAGTTTCTGAGTCAGAAATGCCGCCTGCCGGTTTTATTCCTATTTTTTTACCTGTTTTTTCATAATACTCTTTAACTGTTTCTGCCATAACGTAAACGGCTTCAAGTGTTGCTGCGGGAGAAGTTTTTCCCGTGGATGTTTTAAGGAAGTCGGCACCGGCTTCAATTGCAAGAATTGATGCTGTTTTTACATTTTTCATACTGCCTAAAGATCCGCTCTCTAATATTACTTTCAGGTGTTTTTTTCCGCAAGCTTCTTTTATTGCTTTTATTTCTTCAAAAACAGTTTGATAATCACCTCTTAAAAAGGTTCCGACAGAAATAACCATATCGGCTTCATCAGCTCCGTTTTCAAATACTTTTTTTGTTTCGGCAACCTTTATATCAATAAAAGTTTGTGACGACGGAAAACCTCCGGTTACCGATGCAATATTGACATTGTCAATTTTTAAATTCTTTTTTACGGCTTTTACCAGTGTCGGATAAACACAAATTGCCGCAACGTCAGGCATATCGGGGAAGTCAGATTTAAATTTGTTTACATTCTCTGCAAACAATTTTGCACGTTCTTCATTGTCTGTATGGTTAAGTGTCGTTAAATCAATAAATCCGAAAATCTTTTTTAGAGTATCAACTGTATATATTGAAGATACGTTTCCGGTTATTTTTTTAATAGTTTTTTCAATTACTTCGTCTTTTATATCTTGGTTATAAGACGTTAAAATTTTGTTCAGTTCCATAATAAAATATTTAAAGTCGGCCCGGCGGGGTTCGAACCCGCGACACCGAGATTAAGAGTCACGTGCTCTGCCGACTGAGCTACAGGCCGAGAGTAAAAAATGAGCGTGCAAATGTATAAAATTTTTAAAACGGTTAGTTATTTTTTAATTTATTATTTGAAAAATGTCTGCTTTTGTCTCTTTTAGTTTTTTTTTGCAAATTTTTTTCTAATGCTTCGGTTAAATCAACGTCTGTCTGATTTGCCATACAAATCAGGACAAATAAAATATCTGCCATTTCATCGGCGAGATTAAAGTTTTTATCTGACTCTTTAAAAGATTGCTCTCCGAATTTTCTTGAAATTATTCGGGCAAGTTCACCCACTTCCTCTGTAAGAATCGCCATATTTGTCAGTTCGCTGAAATACCTGACACCGTATTCCTTTATCCAGTTGTCAACGATTTTTTGAGCTTCTTTCAATGTCATTTTTAATTTATTAACCGACCTATAAATAAAATACTTCCGGTAGTATTTTCCCGTATCAAAAAAATAAAAGGATGATCTGCCTTAAATTCAATAACTTCTGCCGGATTTACAGAGGTAATTCTTTTCATTACTACAGCGGTTGCTGCAGCAGCTTCTGTTCCGCTTTCATCAACCTTAATAAAAGTTTGATGTATTACTTTGTCTATACGGAGTTCCTTTTTACAAGTAATACCCGAAAAATCGGCACTGTTGGTAAAAGCTTTTCGCATTCCTGCATTATAAAGCGGCTTAGCTAAATCATTTTTGTATTCTATTTTGAATTTCGGTAAAGAGAGTTTAATATTTTTATATTCTGCTTTTTTATACAGTTCTTCATAAAAATTATAATTAATCTTCTTCGACAAAGCATCGATGCTTACGGAGGTATCAGGCATTAAAATTATTAAAGATGCTTTTTTGTTTTTATAAGGAATTTCGAGAAACTTTATGCTGTTTTTCTCTACATATCGCATCCGTTTTTCTGTATGCATAAAATCCTTTTTTTTATATTCGGGCAAACCGTAAAACACCTCTTGCTTTGTTAAGTCTTTATTAAAAGTTTTGTCCCACTGAGCACGAAAATATACGGCATTTACAAGCACTGCTTTTGTGTCTTTATCTAATGAATTTGCATTTAGTAAGTCTTTTATCTTGTCATTAGTTTTTTTTGCAGTCCAATCGTTTATTTTTCTACAGGCAATTTTTCTTTCTTTAGCAGTCTTAAAATTAACGCCTTCTATTTTTGCATTATAATAACTGTTTGCTGCTGTGAAAAACGAATGCAGAAAGTTGAAGTCTTTTTGAGCCCATATAGAGTTTGCTATATTAAAAACATAAAATTTATTGTTATCAGATTT
>JALSMF010000419.1 GCA_026987795.1 Bacteroidales bacterium | reverse complement strand
CTCATAAGAGTAAATAAATTTTGTATCGGCTCGGTAATCTCAGAGTCAGGCTCGGTTGGCCCGCTGTCTGTTACGGCACGCATAACTTTTTTTCTTATGGTTTTATCATCGTCAATAAGATAAATCCCGTTTCCTGCTGTTTTGCCCATTTTTCCGCTTCCGTCTAATCCCGGCACTTTTACTAAATCTTCTCCGAAATTATACGGTTGCGGTTCGGGGAAATAATCAACCTTATACATATGATTAAAGCGTTTTGCAAATTTTCTCGCCATTTCTAAATTCTGTTCCTGGTCTTTCCCTACGGGAACTTTGTGTGAACGATGTATAAGAATGTCGGCAGCCATTAAAACAGGATATGTCAATAATCCGGCATTAACATTATTGGGCTGTGTTCTCACTTTATCTTTAAATGACGTTGTCCGCTCCAATTCACCTACATAGGCATTCATATTAAGCAAAAGATACAATTCCGGAATTTCCCTTATGTCACTTTGCACATAAATTGCCGATTTGTTAGGGTCAAGCCCGGTTGCCAGATATTCCGCAAGGACTGATTTTACGCTGTTATGCAAATTTTCCGGAGTGGGATATGTTGTTAATGAGTGGTAATCTGCTATAAAAAAATAGCAATTGTTTTCTTCCTGCATTTTTATGAAATTTTTCACCGCTCCGAAATAATTTCCGAGATGCAGGTTCCCTGTTGACCTGATTCCGCTTAAAACTGTATCCATATATTAAGGTTGTTTTTATTTTTTGAAAAATAATCTTACAAAAGTAGTAATTTTTTAATTGATGATAAAAGTTAACTTAAAAAACAGAGTTTCGTGCAAGTTACCTTAAATCCGCAAGCCTGCATAAACATCGGCTGTCAGCGTATAACTGTTTTTATGTAATTGAAACTGATTTTAATTTAAGTCTGTGTTTATCAGCACAACAGCAGGACGAATTACCGGTTTAAGAAGTTGTTACGGAATAAAACTTCAAATTAAAACAGATGTGTAATGTTACCTGTTTTTATAAATAAAAAAAGAATGCTGCAGATATTATCGGCAGCATTCTTTCAGTGATCCCGCCAGGATTCGAACCTGGGACCCACAGCTTAGAAGGCTGTTGCTCTATCCAACTGAGCTACGAGACCGTTTTCGGACTGCAAAAGTAATAAATTTTATTAAGATGCAAGTTTTTCGGTAAAATATTTTCTGTAAGCCGGTAATTTTATATCGGATATCTTCAGTTAGTTCTTTTTTTCAATAATATATTCGACAAATTCAGGTGAAATCTGTAATGAATTTAAGAACTCGGGATATTTACTTATGTAGACTTTAAGTTTTTCTGTTTTGTTTTCAGAAATATCGTTATAATCAACATAAGGTTCAAAATCTTCTTCTTTTACGAAACTGAAACGGCTTAATACAACTTTATACGTTATTCGAATTTTATCGGGAAAAGTAATAAGTTGTAAAGTATCAGGACAGTTTTTAACCTGTAAATTTACCTCGGTAGTATTTTCGGTGTATTTTTCGACGGGAAGAAGTAATTTTACCGTATTTTCAGAAAATCTGACATCGCTTATTTTTTTCAGGCTGACAGATTTTTTTAAAGAGTCTTTTAAGTCCGAAAATTTTAATTTGTCTGTCTCGGCATATTTTATATTTTTTATTTTCTTTTCGGTTCCGGAGATAACAACGCTGTCCGGTGTCAATACCAACTTATCGGATTGCATATAAAGAGGCTGAAAGGAAAAGTCTATATCGGCTTTTACCGGGACTTTTTTTGCGGCAAGTTTTTCTACTTTAAAAACAACGGTTTCGGGATCAACTGACAGTATTTCAATACCCGAAGCTTCAGGAAAAAATTTGTCTGAAAGCAGGTGTGTGTAAATAATTAATTTTGATTTGTCATTCTTGTCTTTTATTGCATATTCTTTTATGCTTATTTTTAAAGGGTTAGTATTATTTGAGAGTCCTATCAGGTCGTAACCGAACCCTTTAACGGTCAGCAACAGTTTTTCAGGAACGGCAGATGCAGGTCTTACGTCATCCGGAAAATCAATAAATTCAATTTTATAATCAAGTTTTGTCGTGTATTCGCGGTTCATTGCACTTAAAAACCAAAAAACCGCCGATATTAAAACAAAAACCGAAAATATCGCTAAACGTTTTTTTGATATTTTCGGTTTTTTTGCATTCATCTTAAAAGAGACAGAAAAATATTTATTTTTTACTGAATATCATTGTGATATCAGTTTTATCAACAGTTGTGTTACCGTCTGTATCGGTATTTGAGCTTACAATTGAACGAAATAATACTAATTCGTCTTTAGCAAGCCGGTCTATCATAAATGTTCCGATTCCGTCGAAAGTTATCGCAATTTTTGATTTATCGGAGTTTGCCCAAAACCAGTAATCTGTCTTTTCTGTTTTTTCACCGTCTTCATTTACGGTTTCGTTATAAGTCCCGTCTTCGTTAATTATAATTTCATAAGAATAAGGGTATGATTCCTCTTGTGTCCCGAAACCGTTTTCAGATGATTTTTTCATTGTTGTCCCGTCAAAAACATAAGTTGTTGTTGAGGTATAAGTGTTATCACCTACTGTTTCAGTGTGAACGGTTGTTTGGTTTAGTGAATTTAAAACCCAGTCTGCCGTAATCCTGGCATCTCTTGAAGAGAAGGGAAATGCCGGGTCGTTAGCTCCTTTTTTGCATGAGCTTACGGAAAAAAGCAGCATAACAGCGGGTAATAAAAATAATGTTTTAGTTTTCATGTCTTTGATTTTGTGTTTGTGTTATTTTTGCATCATTAGACCTGTTGCATCTTTTATTATTGCATTCTTATCAACTTTTAAAAGTGTTCCTTCCGATTCTATGATTACGGAATCTTCTTTAATGGCATTAACTTTTCCCTGTATTCCGCCTATTGTCATAATTTTATCGCCTTGTTTCATTTCACTTCTGAATTTTGCAAGTTCTTTTCTTCTTTTCATTTGCGGTCGAATCATAAAGAAGTAGAAAACTACTACGATAATTCCCATAAAAATTAACATTTGCATAGGATCGCCTTGTTCTCCGTTTCCTGCAGCCAGTAATACTAAATTTAATTGTGTCATTTTTTAATAATTTAAATTGTTATTATTTTTAATAAATGCCGTTAGAACTAATTTTATTCTGCTTGTGTCAGCATTTGTCTCAACGGTTATTGTTTTGTATATATTATTTCTGAACCCGCTTGTATTAAACGTAACTTTTATTTTTGATTCTTTACCCGGTAAAATAGTATTTTTATCATATTCAGGAACTGTACATCCGCAATCAGTAATAATATTTTTTATTTTCAGCGGTGCCGTTCCCGTATTTTTATATTTAAACGCATATTCAACTGTTTCGCCTTCTGCAAGTGTTCCGAAATCATAAACGGAATTAAAAAATTGTATTTTCGGTTTTCCCGTGTATCTAGTCTCTTGTTCTTTTTCATTTTTACAGGAAACCAAATTTGCCGAAAAAGCAAAAATAATTATAATTCTTAATATTTTGTCTATTACGGTCATTTTATTCAGGCTAAACCTCTTCCCGTTTTTATGAAAAGTTCTTCTTCGCTGAGATATTTTATTGTTTTATCAAGGATTCCGTTTATAAAACTACCGCTTTTTTTGCTTCCGAACATTTTGGCAAGTTCTATATATTCGTTAAAAGTAACTTTAACAGGTATTGACGGAAATTTTATAATTTCTGATATTGCCGTTATCAAAACTACTTTATCAAAATCTGCAATTCTGTCAATGTCCCAATTTACGATATTTTTCTCAATTATTTTAATGTAGTTGTTTTTATTTATTAACGTATTACGCAATAAATTAACAGCAAAGTCTTTATCTTCGGGCTGCTTAAACTGTTCGGGAAATTCAAGTGTTTCCGGTTTGTGTTTTTTTATGTTATCAACAGTATGTGTTATTTTCAGTAAAATAAAATCTATATCATTAGTCCAAAATATGCTGTCTTCTTCAAGTGCTGAGTATAACTCTTCACAATTGAAAAGCAACTCTGAAAAAAAGAACTTTAATATTCTTTTATCATTTCTGAAATTATCTTCTTTTTCATACAGGTATTTTTTATAAACCTCTGAATTTGTTAAAAGTTCATACACTTTTTTTATCAATTCGGAATGATTGTCCCAACTTAATTTTTTTTCGGTTATTTTGTTTATATATGTTTCGTGAAATGTGATAAGCTCGGTTATTCTGTTGTTTACGAATTTGAGGTTGGGATTTTTTTCCTCTTCGGTTGCAAATTTTTTATTTTTTCTTATATCTGCAATTTTTGCGGCATAACCTGTTACCCTGTCAAGCAAAAGCAACAAGTACCAATATAAATCGTATGTTTTTTGTATGCTGAAAAGAAGTTCGTTTTCTGCTTGTTGCAAAGAGTTTGTTTCTTTTTTCAGGGATGCGTAAATAACTTGAAGAACTTTTATTCTCAGGACTCTTCTGTTTATCATTCTTTATTTTAATGAAATTTTGTGCAAATATAGTTTTAAAAAGTTAATCGAAAAATCAATTTATTTTATTTGAATTCATAATTTTAGACTGTAATCTTATAGATTCTCTGTGAACAAGTTGTAACATACGTTTTATAAAATTTTCGTCAAGTCCTGAAGATTTTCCGAACTCTTTTCTTGTTTCGGTAATATCAAGCCATCTTTTAAGCTGAAATATACTTACATTGTTTTTAAGTTTGTATTTACCTATTTTTTCGGTAATCTGCATTCGTTTTGACAACAACTCAATGAGCTGATAATCAATGGAGTCTATCTGGTCTCTGTAGCGTTCCAAAAGGCTCAGAAATTCAGAATTATCCGAAGTGCTTTTCCGAAATTTTAATTTTTTCAGAAGTTCTGTTAAATCTTTCGGCGTTAATTGTTGTTCTGCATCACTTAATGCAGTTTCAGGGCTTATGTGAGTTTCTATCATTAAGCCGTCAAAATTAAGATTAAGAGCTTTTTGTGCTATTTCTTCAATATATTCCCGTTTACCTGATATGTGGCTGGGGTCATTTATAAGCGGTATGTTCGGAAACAAACTTTTTATCTCAACAGCTAATTCCCATTTCGGAAGGTTACGCAAATATATATTTTCAAACGGAGAAAAACCTCTGTGTATTGCTCCGATTTTTTCAATTCCGGCTTTTTGAAATCGTTCTATTGCCCCCGCCCATAATTTTATGTCGGGGTTTAGAGGATTTTTTATCAAAACCGGAATATTGCTTCCCTTAAGAGCATCAGCAACAGCTTGAACAGAAAAAGGATTTGCCGTTGTCCTGGCTCCTATCCATATCATATCTAAAGCATCACTGTTTTTCAGGCATATTTCAATGTGTTCGGGAGTTGCAGCTTCAGTTATTGTAAGCAGATTCGTTTCTTTTTTTACTTTTCTCAACCAGTCAAAAGCGGGCTCTCCTATACCTTCAAAATTACCGGGTGTTGTTCTGGGTTTCCAAATACCGACTCTGAAAACTTTTACTTTTTCGCAAGCAGATATCTGCTTTGCTGTTTCTATAACCTGACTTTCTGTTTCGGCACTGCAAGGTCCGGCAATAATAAATGATAACCCGTTTTTTTTCGGTAAAAATAATTTTTCTTTTAGGGACAGTTCCGACATAAATAATTTTTCGCAAAAATAAACAAACTATTCAAGTGAAAAGTATTTTTTTTGTAAATTTGTATTTTATATTTTTTTTAGATGAAAAACAGTATATTTTTAATATTGTCACTTATTATTTTATCAAACAGCACTTGTTCTGTTTCAAAAAATAATAACAGTTCTTACTCCTATAAATTTTATCAAAAAGGAACGGCAAGTTGGTACGGTCCCGGGTTTGACGGTAAAAAAACCGCAAGCGGCGAAAAGTTTGATATGAATAAATTTACGGCAGCTCACCGAAAACTTCCTTTCGGAACAAAAGTTAGAGTTACAAATTTGAATAACGGTAAAAGCGTAATAGTGAGAATTAATGACAGAGGCCCGTTTAAAAAAGGCAGAGTTATTGATTTGTCAAAAAAAGCGGCAGAACAAATAGATTTAATAAAATCGGGCATTGCCCCTGTCAAAATTGAGCTTGCAGTTAAGAAATAAAATATTTTTATGCGGAGGTTATGAGGTAAGCGGCAAAGTAAATTATTATCTGATGAAAAAAAGAATTGAACTTTACAAAGGAGATATTACAAAACTTAAGATTGATGCGATCGTAAATGCTGCAAATAACAGCCTGCTCGGCGGCGGAGGGGTTGACGGAGCAATTCACAGAGCTGCAGGAAAAGAATTGCTTGAAGAGTGCAGGTTGCTTAACGGTTGTGTTACCGGAGGTGCAAAAATTACAAAAGGATATAATTTGCCGGCAAAATATATCATACATACAGTAGGCCCTGTTTGGTCCGACAGGGAAGACGATGCTCGTTTGCTTGAAAGTTGCTACCTTCAAAGTTTGCGGACAGCAAAAGAGAATCATATTAAAACAATTGCTTTTCCTAATATCAGTACCGGAGCCTACGGATACCCGAAAGAAGAAGCCGGGAAAATTGCCGTTAACACAGTTAATGCTTTCTTAGAAAAAAATTTATTACCCGAGAAAGTAATTTTTGCAGTTTTTGATGACGAGAATTTCAGAATTTACAAGAAACTTCTGAAAACATAAGTTGCTGATGAAAAATCTTCTGATTGTTGGCGGTGCTGTAAGGAATGTGGGAAAAACAGCATTAACAGAGAGAATTTTAAAAAAATTCGGAAAACGGTATTGTATTATAAGTTTGAAAATTAAAACAATTTATCCGAATGATGCTTTTTTTCACGGAAGAGACAGAAATCCGCTAAGTAAAAATGAAAAATACAGAATTTCCGAAAAATCTTTTTTAAACTCTGAAGGAGATTCGGAAAGAATGTTAAAAGCCGGAGCCGAAAAATCTTTTATGATAAAGTCGAAAGCTGACTTTCTGAAAGATGCTTTTAACGAGTTTGTTGCAAAAACAGATAAAAACTGCTTAATAATATGTGAATCAAACAGTTTGAGGTCGGTTATCGAACCGTCTTTATACCTGTTTATAAAGCCTGAGAATTCGGAAGAGATGAAGCCGAGTGCCGAAAAACTTATCGGTTATGCCGACAAAATAATCCTTACCGACGGTAAAAAGCACGATATTGATATAGAATCTTTATATATTGAAAACAACGTTTGGTGTATAAAAGATTAAAATTTCATTTCGGGTATATCACCGTCAATAATTAAATTTCCTTCTGTCGCACTTTTTATTTCTTCGACAGAAATACCGGGAGCTCTTTCAATTAATTTAAAACCGTTCTCGGCAATATCCAGAACCGCTAAATCTGTTATTATTCGCTTTACGCAAGCAACACCGGTAAGCGGCAGCGTGCATTTTTTCAAAAGTTTTGATTCACCTTTTCTGTTTGTATGAGTTGTAGCGACAATAATATTTTTTGCAGATGCTACCAAATCCATCGCACCGCCCATTCCTTTAACCAATTTTCCGGGAATTTTCCAACTGGCTATGTCTCC
>JALSMF010000418.1 GCA_026987795.1 Bacteroidales bacterium | reverse complement strand
ACCTTTACCTTAATATTTTCAGGCAGAGGAGATTTTGAAGTGAACCATTCTGCATCAGCCCAAGATTTTAATACCTTTTCGGCATACTTATTTGTTTTTGCTAAATCGGCAATTGTTTGAAAGGCATCATAAACAAATGTAGTTTGTCCGAGAGCTTTTACGGCATTATCGGCGAGTTTCTCATTGTTTAAAGTATCAATAAGCGGAGCAACGTTATAACCTCCGAGCATAGTCCCGAGAATTTCTACTGCTTTAATGTCCGAAATTAACGGCGATTTTTTTTCACCTTTAATAATTTTATGTAAAAACTCTGCTTTTACCTTTGCTGCCGGGTCAACTCCCGGAGAGATTCTTTCGGTAAAAAGATTTATTAAAAAGTTTTCTTCTCCTGCAGGCGGATTTTCAAGTAACCTGCAAACTTCTGCTGTTTGTTCCGAATTAAGAGGTAAAGGCGGTATGCCTGATTTTTCTCTTTCGCTTTTGTGTTGTAAATATTTTTTAAGCATTATATTTAATTTTTTATTTCTTAAATTTTTCACAAAAATAATAAATTTAAATCTACTTGCCTTAAAATATCTCAATTTTGCAATATAAAAAACGTCTTCGAAATAAATCAAAGACGTTTTCAGCATTATTTATTATGAAAAAAAACAGTTGTGTTATTCTGCTTGCGGTAAGAGTTCTTTTGTTTTTAATTTTGCAGGAGTAAATATTCCTATTAAGCCTCTCACACCAAAAGTCATAATTACATTATAAAGAAATGCAAAGAAAGCTAAAAGCAATAATGCACCGCAAATTCCGGCTAAAATCATGTATAAATTATATTCTCCGTTGTAATATATTGTTCTTCGAAGCATTCCTTTCATACCTGCCATTCCCATAAAAGCTCCCATACCTATACCACCGATAATATGAGCCCAAAAATGGAAGTTTGCCAATTTTTGACTGTATAATTTTGCACCGTTTGTAAGAATAGGAAGCAGGAAATAAATTGCAGCATATAATGTCATTGTAAGTCCTACCAATATTGCAACGTGAACGTGCGGACCTATAATCCACTGTGTATTATGCAAAATTCTGTTTAATCCCAAATCTGCTTGTATAATACCTGCGGGAACTGCTAATCCGAAGCCGAGTAAACCTCCGAGTAAAAATTTTAAAGGGTTCGTCATTTTAAGGGGTCTTGCACTCCAAAGGGTTACAATCGTAATTACAAAGGCTAATCCTTGAGTTATAAGCTCAAATGCAGTTACAAGCTCTCCTGAAATAATTTTTAAGAATCCGGGTTGAGCCTGGTCTGACATTAAGTGATGTGACCACACTGTCCATGATACTATCAATTCAACCCAAAGAGCAAGTCTTGCAATTCTTGCCATATATAAGTCTTTTCCGGTAATCAGCATTGCGAGCAGATACCATGTTCCGGCAACGAAAATAAGCACAAGCCCGTCAGCAATAAGGTCTAATCCCCACCAAAACCAATTTTTGTATAACAGGGCATCTACAGCCGTATTTTCTAAACTTGTGCCGAAAATAGCCGCAACCATATATACGAGTATCAAAACTCCGGTAAATGTTATAATTCCCGCATTCAGCATGGTATCAACAGTTCCTCTTGCAATTGCCGCAACCGGGAGAGATACTAAATTCTCTCGTCTTTTACTTTTTTTTCTGAAAATACTTTCTTTCCAAGAAAAACCCGTTGCAGAAGCAAGCATTGCTCTACCTGAAACTTTTTCGTGTCCTTCGGGTGTATAAGCAATTGTTTTGAATATGTTAATAACAAAAAATATCGTACCTACCATAACAAGTGCAATACCAAGAATAAATACGGCACCGCCTACGGGACTGAACTGTGAAAAATCGGCAGGCAAAGGCCAGTATAATGTGTATAAAGGCGAATAATGTGATATAAAGGCAGATCCCCAAAATGTTAAAGTCCCTACGGTAACTAAAATAAAGCTCCAATTGCCGAGTTTAATACTCCAAAGCGGTTTTTTCATTAAATAAGGAACTAAAAACAAAAACGCTCCGAAAACAATTGAATAAGATGACCCGAAGATTCCGACTAAGGGATGTGCAGTCATAATTGCAAAAAAATGTTCGGGGTTAATGCCGGAAATAGGCTCAATTTGGTACATTCTCATTATCATACCTTCAATTGCCGTGAGTCCGTAAAACAAAACTCCGACTACGACAAACCGCAAAGCCAATTTTTGCATAGGTGTTAATCCGTTGGGTTTAAACAACCCCTGTTCTCCGTTTAATAATGTATCTTTGAAACTCATAGTTATATTTTTTCTGAATTAATAAATTATTTTATTCTTTAACTTCTAAAACATCAGGTAATATCATTTTATGCCCTTTAGGTCCTGAGTATTCCGTAGAGCGAATTGTATAAATACCTGTTTCTTCAAATTTCCACATTAAATCATTTCGATGTCCGGGAACAACCTGCATTTGACAAACCATTGAGCCGTCTTTCCTGAAAATTCCGAATCCGTATGTTAAATCTTCCGAAGTAACATCGAATACTACAATTTCTCCCTTTTTAACAACCAACTTATCGTCGGGAAGTTTGAATTGATGATCGGCAACACTTATTTCAATTACCTTATCGGGGGTAATGTTTGCTCTGTTTAAATCCATTGACACCCACGGAATTGTTGCATTTGTAGCTAAATGAAGTGAAACTCCGAGAACTGCAAGAAAAATTACAAAAGCATAAAAAAGTTTGGCTTTTATTACACTGCCTTTACCTTCGGTTGTAACCTTATA
>JALSMF010000417.1 GCA_026987795.1 Bacteroidales bacterium | reverse complement strand
TATAGCCAAACCAAGCCATAAGCAAAATTATAACAATCGCATAAATTGTGTATGCAATTGTTTGTCCGTTTAAAACGAGGGTTGAATCTACCATAATCAGTAATATTTAAAGTTAATAATTGAATTATATTGTTTTATTATTTTCTTTTAAATCATTTAAGCTGGTTTTTTTTAAAACGCCTATCATATTTTCTCTGACAGACGCCCATTTTTCGTGCATTACACAATGAGGTCTTCGATTACAGTCGGGATATCCGAAAAAACAAACATTTTGCAATATATTATCTTCCGTTACGGAAATTATATCATATAAATAAATATTGCGAATATTTCCGGCAATTTTATATCCGCCCTGCCTGCCCTGAATACTCTTTATCAGCCCGGATTTAGACAATACTGTCATTTGTTTTTTTAAATATCTTAACGGTATTTTGAGTGCATCATAAATTTCATTGACACTGTAAAGTTTTGTGTCGTCTTTAGCCATAAAACTCAATATCCTTAAAGCGTATTCGGTTGTTTTACTGAAATTCATATACCCCGAGGTATTATTTTAATACAAAATTACAACTTTTCATTAAAACTGCGAATACATAAATACGGAAATTATATAATCGAAGAATAAAAAGAATGGTATATTAAAATTATAAGATATTATTATCCTAATTCACAATATATTACAGACAGAAAATTAAAAACAAGATAAGATATGTTTTTCAACACACTTTCAGGTATTATGACAAATCGAATATTCTTAAAATTATGTTAAGATGTCTTTTACCGGAATATTTTGTTCGGATTTAAACAAATTATTACTCATAGCCTCATATTTTCTCTCAATCTCCGTAAATATTTCGGTTTTTATATATCCCGAAAAATCTTTACCGAATTTCTCATAATCCGTGAATACCTTTGCTACGGTAATGTTTTCAATACTCATTGCAGGTTGATATGCTTTTTCATTTTTCAACATAACATGCGAAACAATTCCGGCTTTTATGAGATTTTCGAGAATAAATTCGACAGTATCAACAGGAAGAAGGGTTTTTTCGGCAAGCTCTCGAGATGCAGGAGCTTTATCCCCTTTTTTGAACGATTCTGTTATAAAAACCAATAAATACAGAGCTACTTTCTTCTGATATTTGATACTCAACTTATGCAGCATTAAACCTGAGCCTTTCAGCTTAACATTTTGAACGGCAAAAGAAATCTCCGCTCCCAGCAATACCACGAACCAAGCTGTTTGCAGCCAGATTAAAAATAAAGGCAAAGCGGCAAAACTCCCGTAAACTGCATTTATACGGGTTGCACCTGTCTGAAAGTATATATATAATCCTTGAAAAAGCTGAAAAACAGTTCCCGCAGTTATTCCGGCAATAAGTGCAGAGCGAAATTTAACTTTTGTATTTGGCATTATAAGATAAAGTATCGTAAAAATTATCCAAATTATGATAAACGGAATTATTTTAGCGAACTTAAGAAAAAGAGGAGTTACAAAATGAAATATTGTGCTTTCGGATATATTTGACAACTGCGAAGATATAAAAACCGTTGTGCTGCTTGCAAAAATAATAAAAATCGGACCTAAAACCATCATTGTTAAATAATCTGTAAATTTCCTGACTATACTTCTTGATTTTTTTATGTCCCAAACACGGTTAAAGATACTTTCTATATTCGACAAAAGTTTTATAACCGACCAAAGCAATAAGGCAAAGCCCAAACCGGCTATGACCCCGCCTTTTGCAGTATCAAGCATTGTTCGCGTAAAATTAAGAATGTAATTCAAAACCTCTTCCTGTCCTTTTAAATTGGCAGTAAGTTCTTCTTCCAGCAATTTATCCATACCGAAACCTTTTGCAATACCGAATCCTAACGCCATAACAGGCACAATTGAGAGCAGTGTAAAGTAAGTTAAGGCTGAAGCGTTTACACTTAATTTGTCTTTTTTAAAGCCTTGAACTCCGAGAGAAACAATTCGCAAAAAATTAACTGACATACGCATCGGTTTAGATAATTCAGCTACATCAACCGACCACAGTTCATTTCTTAAAAAATCCTGCATTTGCCTTATTTTTTTTCTCATATACCATTTTTTAAATTGTTATTCAAAAGTAATACTTTTTACAGTAATCCGAAAACTTACGAAATAAAGCAATGGTATTTTTATCTTTACGGAAAAGTATTTATAAAATTATATTTCAAAAAAACGAAACCAATTATTTCAGATTTATTTTGAAAAAATGACTTTTTTAATGATGTTTGCTTCTTCAAAAAAATTAAATATGAAAAAATACGATGTCGCAGTGCTTACCAAAAAAGATTTTTTTGAACCGAAAAATCCGGACTGGTATGCAAAACAAGCTATACAGGAAGATGCTTATGTCGTGAAGGCATTAGAAAAAAGAGGACTGAATGTTATTCGAACATATTGGGATAATCCCGATTTTGATTTTTCAAATGTTGAAATTACTCTTTTCAGAACAATTTGGGACTATTTTCACCGATTTAAGGAATTTTCCTCTTGGCTCGAAAGTGTTCAAAATAAAACAAAGCTTATCAATCCTCCGGAACTTATTTATCAAAATATAGACAAGCATTATCTTAAAATATTGTCAGATAACGGAATAAATATTCCTAAAACTCATTTTATAAAGAAAGGAGACTGTCGGACTCTTGAGGAACTTCATAAGGAATTCAAACTGACTAAAAGTGTGCTGAAGCCGTGTATATCCGGAGCCGGCAGGCATACATATAAACTTATGTCCGAGAACTTATCGGAATACGAGAGTGTTTATAAAAAACTGATTTCGTCTGAGGATATGATGCTGCAAGAGTTTCAGGATAGTATTTATGAAAAAGGCGAGATTGCATTTATGATTTTTGACGGTAAATTCAGTCATGCCGTCTTAAAAAAAGGAAAAAAAGGAGAGTTTCGCGTTCAGGACGATTTCGGAGGAAACGTGTTTGAATACAAGCCTGCGGAAGAAGAAATTGCTTTTGCCGAATATGTAATTTCAAAAGTAAGCCCGCTGCCTGCTTACGGCAGAGTTGACATTATTACGGATAATAACAACAAACCGGCAGTCGGCGAACTGGAACTTATTGAACCTGAATTATGGTTCAGATTTTACCCGCCGGCAGCCGATTTGCTTGCATATGCCGTAATAAAACGTTTATAGTTATGCTTTTGCCGTAGGTCCGCCGAAGTTCATCGGAACCTGCGGTCCTTTTTGTTCTTTTATTTCGCCGAAAGTTTGTTCGTATTTTCTTATATTTTCCCGCAAAGCATTTAACAGTCTTTTGGCATTATCAGGAGTTAATATAATACGAGATTTTACGGGTGCTTTAGGAATTCCCGGCATCATTCTCACAAAGTCAATGATAAATTCAGAACCGGAATGTGATATGACCGCCAAATTTGAATATATTCCGTGTGCAACTTCTTCAGGCAGTTCAATGTTCAGATTTCCTTGATTTTCTTTGTTTTTATTTTCCATAATATTTGTTTTAAACAGGAAAGGTCAAATCTTCCGACCCGACCTTCCTAAATTATTTAAAAATTTCTATGTCGATAACGACTTATTTAAAGTTTATTCCTCTTTTGCTTTGTTTAATTCTTCCAATTCTTCTTTTGAACCGACAATTATTTTTTCATATTCTCTCATTCCGGTTCCTGCAGGTATTTTATGTCCTACAATAACATTTTCTTTCAAACCTCTTAAATAATCTACTTTTCCGGAAATTGCTGCCATATTCAACACTTTTGTCGTTTCTTGGAACGATGCTGAAGATAAGAAACTTTTTGTTCCGAGCGATGCTTTTGTAATTCCCTGCAACACGGGTCTTGATGTTGCCTGAACAGCATCTCTTGCAACCATTTGTTTCAAATCTTTGCGCTTAAGCATAGAATTCTCGTTTCTCAACTGTCTTTTTGTGATTATCTGTCCGACTCTGTATTTTTGAGAATCTCCGACATCTTCAATAACTTTCATTCCGTAAATTTTGTCATTTTCATCAATAAAGTCCCATTTATCGACTATTTCTTTTTCACGGAAAATAGTATCTCCGGTGTCTTCTATCTCAACTTTTTTCATCATTTGTCTGACAATGACTTCAAAATGTTTGTCATTAATTTTTACACCCTGCAAACGGTAAACCTCCTGAACTTCATTTACGATATGCTCCTGAACTTTTGTAGCACCTTGTATATCAAGAATATCATCAGGAGTAATGGCTCCGTCCGACAGCGGTGTCCCTGCTTTAACAAAATCTCCCGGTTGAACCAAAATTTGTTTTGACAATGAAATATAATATTTCTTAGTTTCTCCGGTTTTGGAAGTTATAACAACTCCCTTTTTACCTCTTTTAATTTTATCAAAAGATATTATACCGTCAATTTCTGCTACTGTTGCCGGATTAGAAGGATTTCTGGCTTCAACTAATTCGGTAACTCTCGGCAAACCTCCCGTAATATCGCCTGCTTTGCCTGCTGTTCTCGGTATTTTGGATATTGTATCTCCTTGCTCTATCTTGTCTCCGTCGTTAACAGACAGGTGAGCACCTGCCGGCAGGTTGTAAGAAATAAGTTCTTTACCGTCTTTGTCAAGTATTGCAACTTCAGGATTTTTTCGTTTATCTTTAGTTTCAATAATTACTTTCTCGATAAAGTTTGTTTGTTCGTCTTTCTCTATTTTATATGTTACGCCTTCTTTCAAATTTCTCAGCTCTACCGTTCCCGGATATTCTGAGATAATAAGTGCATTATAAGGATCCC
>JALSMF010000416.1 GCA_026987795.1 Bacteroidales bacterium | reverse complement strand
CGGAAAAGGTATTAACGGCGGTCCCGACGGCGACTTATACATAAAATTTGTTATCAATAACAATACAAACTTTAAACGAGACAAAAACGATTTATACCTGTCTGTTGATTTAGATTTGTATAAAGCAATTCTCGGAGGCGAAATGATTATAAATACCCTTGCCGGAAAAGTTAAACTTAAAGTAAAACCCGAAACCCAAAATGAAACAAAGGTTAAATTGAAAGGAAAAGGCTTTCCTGTTTATAAAAAAGAAAATAAATACGGAGATTTAATAATAACTTATAAAATTAAAATACCCCGAAATCTTACAAAAAAAGAAAAAGAATTATTTACTGAATTATCAAAATTAAGATAAAATGGAAGAAAAAACTGCTTTAACAATATCCGAATTTTGTAAATATTATGAAATCCCCGTTTCATTTTTTGATAAATTAATTGAATACGAACTTGTTGAAATACAAGAAGAAAATAACATAAAGCAAATAAAAGCATATCAAATTAATGAAATAGAAAAAATAATTCGACTGCATTTTGATTTGAATATCAATTTTGAAGGATTGGATGTAATTTTAAATTTGCTCAGCAGAATAAACGAGCTCGAAGAAGAAAATAATATTTTGAAAAGAAAACTTCAACTTTACCTGTAAATTTACTTTTAAAATCATTTTTTCAGATGCATATTTTTTCTATTTTTGATAGAAAATATAAAATGATGATATGGTTGTAATTATACTTTTTTACTTATTTTTCCCCGCCGTTATATTGTATCTTACACATAAGTTTACGGTATTAAACAAAATAGGCTCTGTGCTTATTGCTTATTTTTTCGGGCTTGTAATCGGAAACAGCGGACTTATGCCGGACAATGTTTCTGAAATTCAAAAAAATTTCTCGGAAATAAGCGTTCTTTTAGCTCTGCCGCTTCTTTTGTTTTCCGCAAATATAAAAGCATGGCTTAATGTAGCGGGAAAAACGATGCTTTCGGGCTTGTTGGTGGTAATTGCGGTTGTTATTACGGTTGTTTCGGGCTATTTTTTCTTTGTAAAAGATATTCCGGAAGGCTGGAAAATTGCAGGACTGCTTACCGGTGTTTATACCGGAGGAACACCGAATATGGCGGCAATAAAAACAGCTCTTGAGGTAAAACCTGCCGTTTTTATAATTACCCATACATACGATATGCTTGTATGTACGGTTTTTTTAATAATGGCTATGAGTATATTTCAGAAAATAGGACTTATGTTTTTGCCGGCTTTTAAAACAAACGCAAATATAAATGCTGAAAAAGAAGTTAAAAAAGCCGAAGAAATGGAATCTTATACAGATATTTTAAATAAAGAAAATCGATTGCCTTTGCTTAAATCATTCGGGCTTTCCTTACTGATACTGGGAATAGGCGGCGGCCTGAGTATGCTTGTTCCGAAAGATTATTCCGCTGTTGTTGCTATATTAACTATTACTACTTTGGGTATAGCTTTATCCTTAATTCCTGCAATAAATAAAATACCTAAAACTTTTCATCTCGGAATGTATTTTATTCTTATATTCAGTTTGGTTGTTGCAACTATGGGCGATTTAACGACAATTACAAATATTTCCGAAGAAATTTTCTTCTATGTTCTATACGTTGTTTTCGGTATTACTGTTTTGAATTTTATTTTTTCCGCAATTTTCAGAATTGATGCCGATACGGCAATTATTACCATGACATCTTTGATTTTTTCTCCGCCGTTTGTTCCGGTTGTTGCATCAAAATTAAATAATAAAGAAATTATAATTTCCGGTTTAACCGTAGGGATTATCGGCTATGCCTTAGGAAATTATTTGGGTGTGATAATTGCTTATGCCTTAAAATAAAAGCGACTCGTTTTAGCCGCTCTTATTTGTAAGCAAATTTTTAAAATCTGAAATTTACGCCTCCGCTGAGGTAGTAAGGCGAACCGATTGCAAATTCAACGTTTGCTCCGATATTGTCTGTAAAATAACCTCTTATACCTAAAGCAACCAGTTGGGTTCTGAAAAAACTTCCGACATACTTATCATTAAAAAAACTTTCAAGAGTAGGGTCGGAGGTATTCCATGTCATTTCCGAATTCCATATTGTAGCACCGAGTCTTATTCCTGAGTACATATCTAATTTATCCGATTTTCCGTAATGAAATAATGCTCTTGCAGCTATGTTCATCCTGCTTAAATTAATGTCTCCTTCCTGAAAAGTAAAGTCGAAACTTTGATAACCTCCTGCAATACCGGCACTTAACCAGTCGTTAATCATATAATCGTAAGCACCGTTTATTACGGGAATTGACTTGTAATCAACAATATCGTTTTCGTCATAACCGTCTAATAAATAAATACCGGTTTTTATTAATGTTCCTGCCAAACTTATTCCGGCATCCATACTTACGGTTGATTTCAGATTTTGTCCGTAAATGTTTGTCTGAAATGCAAACATCATTACTGTAAAAATAATGATAAAAGATTTTTTCATTTTAGATTGTTTTAGGGTTTTTAAATAATGATTATCGTAATAATTAAATTGATTTTACAATTTTAGCTAAATTATAAATATTATTTGCGTTGAATGTATAATCGTCGGTAAAAATTTTATAATCGCCTTGATTTTTTATCTCAATTTTAATGTCAGCCTCTTTATTTACCGGGTAAAAACTTTTTCTTTTTAATGCGTTTATAACAGCTTCTTTTACGGTTGTTAAATTTTTATTACATACAATATTTACGGGAATAATTTTGTCGTTTCGAACAGAAAATTCAAATGTGTCGGAATTAAAAATGACATTTTTATCACTGAATATATTTGACAGTAAGCCGCTTAAAAATAAATCTTCTTGAGCACCTTCATAAATTGTTTTATTTTTTATAAGCCATACTTTATCACAATACTTTAATGCAATATTCAAATCGTGGGTTGAGAAAATAATGGTTTTTTCTAATTTTTGAGCTGTATCGGATAATATTTTATACAAAGAAAATTTGTTTGCCAAATCAAGAAAAGCTGCCGGTTCGTCAAGCAAAATAATATCGGTTTTTTGTGCCAATGCTCTTGCCGTCATAACTTTCTGTCGTTCTCCGTCGCTTATTTCATTTATGTATTTTTCTTTAAGATGAGGTATTCCTACGGTCTCAAAAGCTTCGGTTATTATTTTGTTATCTTTTTCTGTAAGTCTTCCGGATATTTTTTGATGCGGAAATCTTCCGAGAGCCACAACATCTTTTACTTTAAGATATTTGCTGTTTATAATTTCGGAAGATACAAAAGCTGTTTTTTTAGCAAAACTTATTTTGTCGTATTCTGACTGTTTCTTGTTATCAATAAAGATATTTCCCGACAAAAGCTTATGCAGCCCTGCAATTGAACGCAATAACGTGCTTTTACCTGAGCCGTTTATACCTATAAGAGCAATTAATTCACCGACTTCGGCAGATATATTTATTTCACTGATAATATCAATTTTTTCCTTTTTTGAAAAATAGCCTGCTGTCGCACTCTTAATTTTTATCATAAATAATTAATGTCTTTTGAAAATATAAAAAACAAACAGTCGTTTTATCTCAAATTATATTATATAAATTTGTGTCCTTAATATTATTATCTCAAAATATATGTTCTGTCTTTGTATATTTATAAGATTTTATTAAAGTCAATTCACATTATTTTTTAAATTTGTGCTTTAGGATGCTAAATAAATAATTTAGAATTGAAAATCACGAAAAAATACCGACAACTTTTTTTTATTATAATCTTTGTTTTTTTTCAGGAAAGCGGAACTGCTCAGTTTTATAACGGACATCAAATGACTTTCGGAAAAAACAGGGTGCAGTTCCATAACAGATACTGGAAGTACCACAGATTTGACAGGTTTGATGTGTATTATTACAAAAACGGCGACAGTTTAAGCCGAAAAGTTGCCCGAATAGCCGAAGCTAAGATTCCTGAAATAGAAAATTTTTTCGGATACGGGCTGCAAAAACGCCTTATTTTTCTTACCTATAAAAACTTATTTTCTTTTAGAGAAAGTAATGTCGGCTACGATACAGGAAATGAAAATTCAAATATAGGAGGCGCTACACAAATAATAGACAATAAGATATTTGTGTACTACGAAGGCGATTATAAAAGTATGGAGAAACAGATAACCTCGGGCATTACAAAAGTTCTTATAAATGATATGCTTTACGGAGGAAGTTTCGGTAAAAAATTTACAAACTCAACATTGATAGAACTTCCTGACTGGTATGAAAAGGGATTGATAAGTTATTTGAGCGAAGAGTGGAATATCTATATTGAAAACAGAATAAAAGACGGTTTTCAGAGTAAAAAATATAAAAAAATAAATCACCTTACAGGGAAAGATGCTGAATATGCAGGTCATTCTTTTTGGTATTTTATAGGTGAGACATACGGAAAAGATGTAATACCGAGCATAATTTATATGACAAGGATTAATAAAAGTATTGACAGCGGATTCCGTTTTGTTCTCGGGCTTTCCATAAAAGAATTATCACCGTTGTGGAAAGATTTTTATAAGCAAAGATTCGGAGAAAGATTGGAAACCGTAGAGTTGCCCGACAAAAAATATGAGATTCTTAAATCTAAAAAAAACAGAGTATTTCAAACCGTAAAAATAAGTCCGGATAACAGATATATAGCTTATGTAACTAATCAGTCCGGAAAATATCGTATTCGACTTTATGACAAGCAAAACAAAAAAGTAAAGACAATAAGAAAAAAAGGACACGATTTAGACCAAATACCCGATTTTACATATCCTGTTCTTGTATGGCATCCTTTTGCAGGAAGTTTGACATTTTTTGTTGAGGAACAAGGATACCTGAGAATGTATATGTATAATGTTAAAGACAAAAGCCTTAAGAGAAGAAATATTCTGTTTTTTGATAAAATTTTGTCAGCATCTTATTCTGCCGATGGTTTTTTGCTTGCGATTTCGGCAGTTATTGACGGTCAAACCGATATTTTTATTTACAACGTAGCAGCAGGAAATTATGACAGGATAACAGATGATGCCGCCGATGATTTTAACCCTTCTTTTATTGACAACTCCGGAAAAATTATTTTTGCTTCAAACAGAAACCAAAAAAATAAACATTCTCAGCAAAAAGACTTATTTGTTTATGACTTAAAGAAAAAAACTACGGAACAACTTACCGAAACCCCGTATTACGATGAAAATTTACCCGTTGAGGTTAAAAAAAATAAGTATATGACATTAACCGACAAAACGGGAATTGTAAATCGACAGATAATTGAGTATGACAGTGTAATAAGTTTCATTGATACGGCAATACATTATCGTTATTTTACCGATGATTTTTTAATAACGAATTATTCCCGCAACATAGAATTTTATGATTATAATAAGAAAGAAAAAATAACGGATGATATTATTTTTAACAATAAGAGATGGTTTATTTTTGATGAAAATGAAAACTTCTCAAAAATTAAAAATATAAAACAGACACATTATCGCAAAATTCTTACATCGCAACTTAAATATGCCGACAGTATGCGTATTGTTAAAGAGCAAGAAAAGATTTTACAAAAAAAACGATTAGACAGTCTGAGAAAAAATCCTCCCGAAAACTTACTTCATCCCGACAGTATTCCCGTTGATATAAACACCTATGTTTTTGAAACAGAAAGAAAAATAAAATACTATCAGCTTCATCCCCTAATTGATACAATATTTGAAAAAAAAGACACTGCCGGTTTTTTGCCTACATATAACTATCTTACGAATTTTTATACAAACCATTTAACTCAACAGGTAGATTTCGGTTTGCTTAATAACTCATATCAGGTTTTTACCGGCGGTGCATATTACTTTAATCCGGGTATGAATATTTTTACCAAAGCAGGCATTTACGATTTATTTGAAGATTACAGAATAACCGGCGGTTTCAGAATGGGAGCGAATCTTAACAGTTTTGAATACTTATTGAGTTTAGAAAACTTAAAAAAAAGAGTTGATAAACAATACTTGTTTCACAGGCAAACCTATGTGGGAGAATACGGTGATGCAACATATACTTTTTACGGAAAAACAATATCCAATGAATTGATGTATATATTGAAATATCCTTTTAATCAGGTTGCAGCGGTAAGAGGAACCTTGAGTTTCAGATACGATAAAGGTATATATCTTGCCAATGACGTTCCTACACTTGCAGAACCGTCAATGCATCAATTTTTTTCAGGTCTGAAGTTTGAATACATATACGATGATACCCGAAATTTAGGCTTAAATTTATACGACGGAACACGCTTTAAACTATTTACCGAATACTATCAGGAAGTTGACCAAGGATACACTAATCTTCTTACCGTAGGCGGCGACTTCAGATTTTATAAAAGAATTCACAGAGATTTAATTTTTGCAAGCAGATTTGCTGCCGGTGCATCTTTCGGTAAAAGCAAATTACTTTATTACCTCGGCGGTGTTGATAATTGGTATGTCCTTAATCCTGACAAAATGCAGTTTGATTATTCCGTAGATATAAATCAGAATGAAAACTATGTATATCAGGCAGTTGCAACAAATATGAGAGGCTTTGTTCAAAATGCACGTAACGGCACTAATTTTTTTGTTATAAATAATGAAATTCGTTTTCCGATAATAAAATATTTTGCTAATCGTCCGCTTAATTCATCACTTTTTAACAACCTTCAAATTATCGGGTTTGCCGATGCAGGTTCTGCATGGTCAGGGCTTACGCCGAGTGACCCTTCAAATGCCTACAATACAGAAACAGTAAAAACCGGTCCCGTAACTGTTGTTATTGACAAAAACAGAAGCCCCGTTGTATTCGGATACGGTTTCGGTGTAAGAAGTAAACTTTTCGGCTACTTTGTTCGTTTGGATTGGGCATGGGGTATTGATAACAATATTATTTTGCCTCGTATATTCTACTTTTCATTAAATATGGATTTTTAAACTTAAATATAAAAATAATGAAACTGAAAAAAGTTATTATATTAATTGCAATTATATGCTTTGCATTGCCTGTGTCAGCACAAGAAGCAGAAAATAACGAAGTTATAAATATATCGAATGAACTCGGTATGCACGCAGGTTTTACGACCGGTATCGGTCTGTCTTTCAGGCATTGGTCGGGAAAATACGGAGTTCAGATAACGGCAATTCCGCTTAAAGCAAACGATTTTCAGTTTGTAAGTGCAGGTTTAACAGGCTTATATTCTTTAACAAACAAAAAATACACTCGCTTTTACCTTTATCTCGGAAATCACTTACTTATTAACAGCACTTATTATAATACCTATACCGAACAAGAAGAAACAAGAACAAGTTATAATGTCGGTTTCGGAACAGGATTTGAAGTAGGCAGAAAAGTGCGTTTTACCGTTATGGCAGGTTACGGCGGTTATAATATTACAGATGCCCAGGATTATTACCTTCTGCCGACAATCGAAACAGGTTTGTATTTTAAATTAGGACAACAGTAATTATATCAAGCTGATGATTGAAGATAAAACCATTGCCGTTGTTGTTCCGGCATACAACGAAGAAACGCAAATAGGTACTGTAATCGAAA
>JALSMF010000415.1 GCA_026987795.1 Bacteroidales bacterium | reverse complement strand
GATACTGGGAGTTATTCTTTATTTTTTTCTTCAGAAACCGAATGAACTGATAACAGCAAAACAGGCAATGAAGTTTTCAGAACTCAGGTTTTGGGCTGTTCAACATTTCTCAAATATGGTTTTTGTCGTGATATTAAGCCATATAGGAAGCGTTTTTATAAAAAAAGCAACCGATAACAACAAAAAATTTAAATACTCATTCATATATTTCGGCATTTCAACTTTAATTATTCTTATATCGGTAGGCGTTTTTGCCTTGAGAAAATAAAATTGAATACGTCCGAATTTTCTCTATTTCCGGAAATCGTGAAAATTGTAATTGCTCCCGATAAATTTAAAGATACATTCTCTGCCCGCGAAATTACGAGTATAATTTCTCAAAACTTAAAAAATATAATTCCAGGGGCAGAAATCACAGAAATTCCGCTTGCCGACGGCGGTGAAGGAACTGCCGAAATATCAGCACCCTTTTTTAACGCAAAGCCTGTCAGTATTACGGTTAATAATCCTGTTTTTGAAATTATAAATACAAACTACTTTTTTTCTGAAACAAAAAAAACAGCAATAATTGAAATATCAGCAGCATCCGGATTACACCTCCTAAAAAAAGAATATCAAAATCCGTTATACACAAGTTCATACGGAACGGGAGAACTAATTGCCGATGCCGTAAAAAAAGGTGCAAAAAATATTTTCCTTACTTTGGGAGGCAGTGCAACCAACGATGCCGGATGCGGAGCAGCCTCTGCATTAGGGTTCGTTTTTAAAGATAAAAGCGGTAAAAACCTTAAAATAAACGGTAAAAACTTGATAAAAATTGCAGAAATAAGTAATGAAAACTTAAACTTCAATCTCAGAAATATAAATTTTATTGCCTTATATGACGTAAAAAATCCGCTATACGGCAAAAACGGAGCAGCTTATGTTTTTGCAAAGCAAAAAGGAGCAAGCCTGAAAGATACAGAGCTTCTTGACAAAGGTCTTCGCAATTTTGCAGATATTGTACAAAAAAAATACGGTATTAACATAAATAATTGTAACGGTTGCGGAGCCGCCGGAGGTTTCGGAGCCGGCAGTAAGTTTTTTTTTAATGCCGAGCTTAAGCCGGGAGCAGAAACCCTTCTTGAACTTGTAAGTTTCGACAACTTAATAAAAAATGCAGATTTAATAATTACCGGCGAAGGAAAATTTGATGCACAAAGCCTCCGGGGAAAACTTACAGGCACAATAATTAAAAAAGCCGAAAAGTTTAAAATCCCGGTTGCGGTAATTTGCGGAATATCAGACATAAACGTAATAAACAAAAACTGCAAGGTATTTCCTTTGTTTAAAAAATTTCCGGGCAGCAAAAAAGCAAAAGAGTTATCAACGCAACATATAAACAGAGTTTTAAAAGAAATTATTTACTGAAATTTACTTTACCCGGACAATAATAATTCCTATATTTGCGAAACTCACGTTATCAATAAGTTAAAAATGTTTACGGAAAAAGATTCAGAACAATTTAAAGCAAAAGGTATAGACCCTAAAACTGTTGAAAAACAAATAAATCAATTCAAAAAAGGGTTTCCTTACGCAAATATTGTCGCACCTGCAACTATAAAAAACGGAATTGTAAAATTAAGCGATAAAGACAGAGATTTTTACATATCAATATTTGAAAAAAAACATAATAACGAAGATATAGTAAAGTTTATTCCGGCATCAGGAGCGGCAAGCCGAATGTTTAAAGAGTTATTTGCTGTTTTAAACAACGAAAAAAGCATAAATGAAGATAAAAGCTTTAACTCGGCATATAATTTCTTTATGAATATTGAAAAATTTGCTTTTTATAACGATTTAAAGAAATGTTGCAATAAAGAAAGCGACTTAAAAAAAGAGCATAAAAAAGTATTAAAATATTTGCTGACGAAGACAGGCTTAAATTACGGTAATCTGCCGAAAGGACTGCTTAAATTTCATAAATACAAAAATGAAGAACGCACAGCTGCCGAAGAGCATCTTGCAGAAGGCGGAGAATACGCAAAATCAAAAAACGGTGTTAAAATTCACTTTACAGTATCTCCGGAGCATACGAAAATATTCAAAAAACATACGGATAAACTGACAGGCAAATACGAAGAACGATTTAATACTCAATATATTATAAGTTTTTCAACTCAAAAACCGTCAACAGATACAATCGCTGTTGATTTAAAAAACAATATTTTCAGAAACAGTGACGGGTCAATACTTTTCAGACCCGGCGGGCACGGTGCATTAATCGAAAACCTCAACGATATTGAAGCCGATATTATTTTCATAAAAAATATTGATAACGTAGTGCCGGACAGGCTTAAAAATGATACCGTAACATATAAAAAAGCAATTGCCGGAATTTTAATCGAAACAAGAGATAAAATTTTTAATTATATCAGGCTGCTTAAAAAATATTACGATAAAAAACTTATCAACGAAATTAAAAATTTTCTTGAAACCGAGTTTTTCGCAACTCTCGACAATAAATTCATATCAAAATCAGATGCCGAAAAAGCAGAATACCTTATCGAAAAATTAAATCGTCCGCTGCGAGTTTGCGGTATGGTAAAAAATGAAGGCGAACCCGGCGGAGGTCCGTTTTTTGTGCAAAAAGAAAGCGGTTCGGTATCACTGCAAATTGTTGAAAGTGCACAAATTGATATGAGCAATCCCGAAAAAGCCGAAATCGTAAAAAATGCAACACACTTTAATCCCGTAGATTTAGTTTTAAGCGTTAGAGATTATACCGGTAAAAAATTTGATTTAAACAAATTTGTTGATGAAAATACGGGATTTATATCTCAAAAATCAAAAGACGGAAAGGAGTTGAAAGCATTAGAACTTCCGGGACTTTGGAACGGTGCAATGGCAGACTGGAATACTATTTTCGTTGAAGTTCCGATTTCAGTGTTTAATCCTGTTAAAACAGTTAACGATTTACTGAAAGATGCACATTCAGCTTAATTATTTTCCGGGACTTATAACGGCAATACGTTTTTTCCCGTCAATACGAATTTGCAGTTCTTTTTCAAACTCAATATGCTTTACAAATTCCGTTTCTTCAATAAGTCTTTGCTCTTTAAGCATATCCCACTTTATAAAGCACTTACTGCTTCTGTGATTAACGGATAAATATGCTACGTTCATTGATGTTACGTTATGAAAAAAATGAGAGCCTGCCGATGCTTCCAGCGGAAAATCATCAAGACTTGTTTCTGCTATAACTTTAGCTTTCGAAATTTGTGTCCAATTTACCGGAATACCTATCCACTTATCTCGAGTTCCCCACCTTCCCGGACCGATTAATACATATTGCTTATCTTCTTCAATCATTTTCTTGTTAAAAGCATCAATCTCTTTTGCAATAATATCCGTCTTTGATTTATCGAATGTTTCGGGAGGAACATATATTACGTCTTTTATATTTTTTATTTTGCCGTTGCCCATAGCATTTTCCGAAAACAATAATGCCTTATCCGTATTCAGTTTAGAAATATTTATTTCATAATCTTGTGCATTTCCTATTAACGGTTTTACCTGTAACAAATAAAATGCCGCTTCTCTGTCTTCGTCAAGGTTCAAATCAACCGCAAATTCAATTTCAACGGGCGAGCCCATAGTTTCTTTCATAATATGCAAAATTGAAGATATTGTATCGGCAAGCGGTATGTAGTTATATTTCAATATGTTTGCAAAATTAACAATTCTCGGTCCTGTTTTATCAATTCCGGGATAAATGGCATTATTATCAGGGTTATACACAGAAAGACAATGTTTTATTCTGTCTTTATTAATCCTTTCTGCATCTGATATCGACAAACGAATTAAGCCGGCTGTTTCTCCTTTTTTAAAATCAATGCTTTCTTTTTTCAGGTCAACGGCAAAAAATTCAGTTTGGGTATTCATAAACAAATCTTTTTCAGAATGGTTTTGCAATGTCGGATATTTAGGCGAAAACCTATATGCTTTTTCCCCTTCAACAACATAAATACCTAATCCTATTGCGGTTACGGCTGCACCGTCTTCCGGTTTTATTCTTCCGAAAGGATAATAATTAAACGATTGAGCCGTTCCGCTTATATGCGGAAAATAATAATCTTCGTATTTGTTTCCGACAACTTCCTGAATAACAATTGCCATTTTTTCTTCTTCAATTTCATAATTTACGGCATTTATGTAATTCTTAGATATTTCCGAAAAAACGGAAGCAAAAACAAGTTTTATTGCCGTAATTAACTCTTTAAGCCTGTGAGTTATATCAGAATGGTTATTAGGCAGCAAATATGTTGAAAACACTCCGGCAAAAGGCTGCATGAGAGAGTCTTCAAACAATCCGGACGACCTTACCGCAAGCGGTTTATCTATGAGTTCCAGCACTTTAAGCAGCCTTCTTACGAGCAAAGGACTTAAACTGTTTTTTGAGAAAAGCTCATATAATTTTTCTCTGTCGGTTTCTTTGCCTGCTTTTTCAAAAAGATTGTTGTTTTTAATAAAAGTATCATATTCATCTGTTCCTATAATGAATGTTTTAGGGGTTTTTATTTTTATTCCGCCTATGTATTGATTTATGTCAAAATTATGTATTAAATTATTTATAAACGCAATTCCTCTGCCCTTTCCTCCGAGAGCACCCGATGCCAGCAAACCTATATTGCTTTCGTGAGTAACTACCGGGTCGTCAACACTGATAATTTTACCTTTATTTTTCTCGACTCTGTTGTCAAAAAATGATTTTATTAAATGTTTTCTTAAGTCATCAACAGTATCGAAATCATCATTTTTAAGAGGTTGAATTTCATCGGCAAGATTTAACTCTCCTCTGGCTCTGAGCCAAAGTGAAAAATGGTTTTTTCCGGCGTGATATGCCAAACTTTCATCGCTTATATCGTGCAGTCTTCTGTAAAAATCTTCCATATCTGCTGCTCTGGCTACCTCTTCTCCTTTGTTGTTTCTGAAAATAAAATCTCCGAAACCGAGGTTATACATAATAAAATCCATAATATCGGCAAGCAGACTCGGAGAATTTTTGTCAATAAATCTTGATTTATACTTAGTTTCGGCAAGTTCTTTATTTTTTATATCTGAAGATTGGATTGCCGTAGGAACGTCGGGTGTTTTATTTTTAATATATCTGATAAGCAAAAAACCTGCTTTTTTGTTCAAAACACCGTTTTTAGGAAATTTTACGTCTGAAATGACACTTAATATATATTTTTTGTATTTTTTATAAATACTAATTGCATCTTCATAATTTGTAGCCAACAATATTTTGGGTCTTAACCGCATTTTAAGCAACTTTTGTAAATCATCGGATTTATCGGTATCATCAATTATCCTCTGAGTTTGCTCCATAACACTTTTATACAAAAAAGGAAGATATCTGGAGTAATACCTTTCTGTATCTTCTACCAATAATATTATTCTCGACAAACCTATTTTCGTATCATCTTTAACATTTTTACTGTCTTCCAAAAGTTTTACTATGGTAAGAAATATATTTGAGTCTCCGTTCCAAACAAATATATTCTCAATTCCTTTCAGTTTATCTCTGTTTTTTTTATAATATGTTATATCGGCATTATTATTAACAAGCAAATATACGGGAATGTCAGGGTGAGTAAGGTTAATTCTTTCCGCAATTTTAAGAGGAGTTCTTTTATCAATTCCCGCCATTATAATTACAAGGTCAAAATCTGATTTTCTAAGTTTTCTCAGAGCATCACGATATGATAATGCTTTTATGATTTCCGGAGCATATGATAAGTTCATTTTAAAATAATCACCTCTTACGGCATCGTCTAAGCGTCCTTCTCTTTCTATACTTAAAGCATCGTACAGATGAGCGACCAGCAGTATTTTTCTGACTCTGAAATTCATTAGTTTATACAAAACATCACTTTTTGTATAAGCTGTTTCCAAAATATTATTTACTATATTTATACTTTCCACAGAATTTTTTTTCGGTAAATGAAATATCAGGAATCATTATTTTCAAATATTTTGTACTTGTTTACATTTTTTTTCAAATCTTGGGCTGTTTTTTTTATTTCTTTCAAGTCCTCGACAATTTCACTCTCTTCTTTAGTAACTTCTTTTTTTATGTCTTCTGCCGCATCTTTGAACTGCTTTATTCCTTTTCCTGCCATTCTTGCAATTTCCGGTAATTTATCTGCTCCGAAAAGCAAGAGAATAATCAGTAAAATAAAAACAATTTCCCCTCCGCTTATAAATAGAATTGTCATAATTATTATTTTTTTCAAATTTAATAAAAAAAGCCCTGAAAAAATCAGAGCTTTGTATTAAAATTTTAAATTTAATTATTTTTTTCTTTTTTCTTTTTTCTTCTTACCGAGATATTCTCTCTTTTTATTTGAAGATATATCTTCTGTTTTTCCGTGTTTAACAGAGTCATATACCACCGGAGTAGCTATGAACAGTGATGAATACGTTCCTACTACAATACCTACTAACAATGCAAATACAAATCCCTGAATTGCCTCTCCTCCGAAAATAAATATTGCCAACAATACGATAAATGTACTCATTGATGTATTAAAAGTACGACTTAAGGTACTGTTAAGCGCATCATTATACAGAACCTTTTTATCTCTTGTTTTGGAGAATTTAAGATATTCTCTGATCCGGTCAAACACTACTACCGTATCATTCACCGAATATCCTACAACTGTCAGTATTGCAGCAATAAATGCCTGATTAATTTCAAGAGAGAAAGGCATAATATTATACAACAAAGAATATAATCCTATTACAATAAGTACATCGTGTGCTAATGCTGCTAATGCTCCCAAACCGAATTGCCAGTTTCTGAATCTTATAAAAATATACAGGAAAATAGCTAACAGTGAGAAGAATATCGCCCATAAAGCAGCAATTTTTATATCATCTGCAATCGTAGGACCGACTTTATGCGAACTTTCTCTGTAATCAGTCAGAAATTTATCTAAAGTTACATTGTCTCCCAGTACGGGTTTCAATCCTTCATATAATTTTTCTTCGACAATATTATCAGCATTTACATCTTTGCTGTTTACCATAAATTTGGTAATTATTTTTACCTGATCGGAAGTTCCGTAGGTTTTCACTTCCGGAGCTTCATCGAATGAACCTTTGAGATACTCTGCTATTTCTTGAGTATTTACCGGTTTATCAAATTTTACGACAAAAGTTCGTCCTCCTTTGAAATCAACGCCGTAATTTAACCCTTGCGTAAATAATGAAGCAAGCCCGAGAATAATTATTGAAGCTGAAATTACATAGAAAATCTTACGTTTACCGATAAAATCTATATTAGTATTTTTAAAGGCATTTTTAGTAAATTTTGTATAAAATTCGGTAGTTTTATTTCTGGCAAACCTTGAAGTAAATACTAAGCGTGTTATAAAAATTGCGGAGAATAAAGAGGTTAAAATACCTATAATTAAAGTAGTTGCAAAACCTTTAATAGGACCGTGTCCGAAAACAAATAAAATTATACCTGTAATTAATGTTGTAAGGTTTGAGTCAATAATTGCAGAGTAAGCGTTTTTATAACCGTCTTGAACAGCCAACTTCAGTCCTTTACCGA
>JALSMF010000414.1 GCA_026987795.1 Bacteroidales bacterium | reverse complement strand
AGTATCTCAGGACTGTTCTTAATAATGTTTTTATTGGTTCACCTGACGGCAAACTTGTTTTTATTGGGAGGCAGCGATGCTTTTAACCTGTCGGCACATTTTATGGACACAAATCCGCTGATTCAGGTTATGCAGCCTGTCCTGGCATTAGGTTTTTTTATTCATATTTTATACGGAGTTATAATTGAACTGCAAAACAGAGCTTCTCGCCCCGTAAATTATGCTAAAGTAAACCAAAAAGATGCAAGCACTTGGGCTTCAAGAAATATGATTTGGCTCGGACTTTTTGTTTTTGCCTTTTTAGTTACGCATATCATTAACTTCTTTTGGGTTTTAAAATTCGGAGAACTTGAAACAGTTTTTGTTGACGGTGAACAAATGGAGAACTCATATGCATTAGTCGCCGGCTTATTTATGAACGGAACAACGGGGATTATTTATTCCGTTGCTTATATAATAGGTTTTATAGCTCTTGGATTACACCTGCATCACGCATTTTGGTCGGCATTTCAAACAATCGGTTGGAGTAATATTAAGTGGAGAAAAAGATTAACGGTTATAGGTGATATTTATGCAATTATAATTGCCGTCGGTTTTTCAATTATCCCGATATACTTTTTATTCATTAACTAAGAATACTTAAACATAATAAAATTTAATATTATGACAAAATTAGACTCAAAAGTTCCGAAAGGAAAACTCAAAGATAAATGGAGTAATTATAAAGCTCATCAAAATTTGGTAAACCCTGCCAATAAAAGAAAAATTGATGTTATTGTTGTAGGAACCGGCTTAGCCGGAGGAGCTGCTGCCGCAAGTTTAGCTGAAATGGGATTTAAAGTTAAAGCATTCTGCTATCAGGACAGTCCTCGAAGAGCTCACAGTATTGCAGCACAAGGGGGAATAAATGCTGCTAAAAATTACCCTAATGACGGAGATACAATATACCGCCTGTTCTATGATACAATTAAGGGCGGAGACTACCGTTCACGCGAAGCAAATGTTTACCGTTTGGCAGAAGTAAGTAATGCTATAATAGACCAGGCTGTTGCTCAAGGAGTTCCTTTTGCAAGAGAATATTCAGGTTATTTGGATAATCGTTCTTTCGGAGGAGCATTGGTATCCAGAACATTTTATGCCAGAGGACAAACCGGACAACAGCTTTTGCTCGGTGCTTACAGTGCATTATCTCGCCAAATAGGTTTGGGAAATGTAGAAATGCACAACAGAACAGAATTGATGGATATTGTAATTGTTGACGGAAAAGCAAGAGGAATTGTTACCCGTAATTTAATAACAGGTGAGATAAAAAGTCATTTCGGACATGCGGTTGTTTTGGCAACCGGAGGTTACGGAAATGTTTTTTATCTTTCTACAAATGCTATGGGAAGTAATGGCAGTGCTGTATGGAAAGCATATAAAAAAGGAGCGTTTTTTGCCAATCCGGCATTTGTTCAAATTCATCCGACCTGCATCCCTCGCCACGGAGAATTTCAATCAAAATTAACATTGATGTCGGAGAGTTTAAGAAATGACGGACGAATTTGGGTGCCTAAGAAAAAAGAAGATGCCGAAGCAATCAGAGCCGGTAAAATGCGTCCCGAAGATATTCCCGATGAGGACAGAGATTTTTATTTGGAAAGACGTTACCCGGCATTTGGAAATCTGGTTCCGCGTGATGTTGCTTCCAGAGCCGCAAAAGAGAGAACCGACAACGGTTTCGGTATTGAAAAAAATGAATCCGGAGAAGGTGTTTATCTTGATTTTAAATACGCAATTGAGCGTCTCGGAAAAGATGTCATTGAAGCTCGCTACGGAAATCTTTTTCAAATGTATGAAAAAATTACTGACGAAAATCCGTATGAAACACCTATGAGAATATATCCTACAATTCATTATACAATGGGAGGTCTTTGGGTTGATTACGAACTGCAATCAACAATACCCGGATTATTTGTTACGGGCGAAGCAAACTTTTCCGATCACGGAGCAAACAGGCTGGGAGCTTCTGCACTTATGCAAGGTTTGGCTGACGGCTATTTTGTTCTGCCTTATACAATTCAAAATTATCTTGCTTATGAAATTACAAATCCGAGAAAAAATCCTGCCGAACTTGAAGAATTTAAAAAAGCCGAAGAGGATGTAAAATCTCAAATAAACAGGTTGATGTCCGTTAAAGGAAATAAATCTGCAGATTATTATCACAGAGAACTCGGAAAAATACTTTGGGACAAGGTAGGAATGGCAAGAAATGACAAAGGTCTTAAAGAAGCAATAGAGGAAATAAAAGCATTACGAAAAGAGTTTTGGGAAAATGTTCATATTCCCGGAAATACGGATACGGTTAATCCTGAACTTGAAAAAGCTAACAGAGTTGCGGATTTTCTTGAACTTGGCGAGCTTATGGCTTATGATGCTTTGAACAGAAATGAATCCTGCGGCGGTCATTTCAGGGAAGAATATGCTACGGAAGAGGGGGAAGCAATGAGGCGCGATGATGAATATATGTATGTTGCCGCCTGGGAATATAAAGGAGATGATAAAGAACCCGAATTGCATAAAGAACCTTTAGAGTATGAAGAGATTGAAGTTAAAACACGTAATTATAAAACAGCTTAAAAAATAAAGAAAAGGTTTTATAAATTTAAAAATAAAAATTATGGCTCATAAAACAATAAATATAAAACTTAAAGTTTGGCGACAAAAAGATGCTAAAAGTAAAGGATCTTTTGAAACTTACGAACTTAAGAATATATCTGTTGACAGTTCATTTCTTGAAATGTTAGATGTTTTAAACGAAAAACTTGTAAGTGAAAACAAAGAACCCATAGCATACGACCACGACTGCCGTGAAGGTATTTGCGGAATGTGCAGTTTATTTATAAACGGAAGGGCTCACGGTCCGGACGATTTAATTACTACCTGCCAGCTTCATATGAGGAAATTTTCCGACGGAGAAACCATAGTAATTGAGCCCTGGAGAGTAGGAAGTTTTCCTGTTATTAAGGATTTAATGGTTGACAGGACTGCTTACGAAAAAATAATGCAGGCAGGCGGTTTTGTCTCTGTCTCGACGGGTGGTGTTCCGGATGCTAATGCTATACCGATACCGAAGGAAGATGCTGACGAAGCAATGGATGCTGCCGCATGTATAGGATGCGGAGCGTGTGTTGCTACTTGTAAAAACTCTTCGGCGATGCTGTTTGTTGCTGCCAAAGTTTCGCAGTTAGCACTGCTTCCGCAAGGTAAAGTTGAAGCGAGCAGGAGAGCTAAAAATATGATAGCAAAAATGGATGAACTCGGTTTCGGGAATTGTTCAAATACAGGAGCTTGTGAGATGGAATGTCCGAAAGGTATTTCATTGGCGCATATTGCTCGTTTGAACAGAGAGTTTTTGACTGCAAATATTAAAAGTTAATTTTTCAGAAAGTCGTTTGCATTAAGATATCGAACGACTTTCTTTTTTAGAATATAAAACACGTTAATAACCGTAATAAATACCACTGTTTAAAACCATGAAAAAATCAATATTTAACACGCTCATCATAATTATTACATTGAATATTTGTTCGGCACAAACAACCGGCAGTTTCAAAGATAAAAGAGACGGACGTGTGTATAAAACGGTGAAGATAGGAGAGCAGGTGTGGATGGCGGAAAACCTTGCTTATAAAACGGCAAAAGGAAGCTGGGCTTATGATAATAATGAGGAGTATGTTAAAACATACGGAAGGTTATATAATTGGGAAACTGCTAAAAATGTATGTCCTGACGGATGGCATTTGCCGAGCAACGTTGAGTGGGATATTTTAACAAACTACCTCGGAGGAAATGATGTTGCCGGCAATAAACTGAAGGCTAAAAGTGGTTTATGGAAATCCGAATATTTATATAATATTTACCCTTGCGGCTTTGATGCTTTACCGGGGGGGTGTCGTTACGACTTCAGCGGTAATTTTTATGACCTCGGGTATTATGCCTATTTTTGGACAAGTTCACCGGCTAACGGAAAGAATGCCTGCAGACGTTATATATTCAGTAATTTTGAGAGCGTTAACTGTTTTTATTACCTGAGTTCAACAGGATATTCCGTAAGGTGTATTAAAAATTGAGTTCATTTTATTTTTAAGGTATTATCTTTTTTGAACTTAAAAAAACTTAATTCGGAAATTTTACGGGGATTTCAACCGTAAATACAGAGCCTTTGCCTTTTTCTGACTCTAAATATATTTTTCCGTTCATAATTTTAACGTTTTCTTTTACTATTGCAAGCCCGAGCCCTAATCCTTCTTTATGATTATCTTTGCTGTCGTGCTCTTGTCTGAAACGTTCAAAAATTTTATCGTGCATATCGGGAGATATTCCCTCGCCGGTATCTTTTATGCAGGTTGTTAATTTTTTATCGGATATTTCACAAATAATTTCTATGCTGCCGTGTTCTGTATACTTAAGGGCATTGTCGATAAGGTTTCCGGTTATTTTTTGAAGTTTAACTTCATCGGTGATGATATTACGATTATCGGGGGAGATTTTATTTGTTAAAGATACTGTTATATTCTTTTTTTTTGCTCGGGTTTTACAAATAGCAAATAAATCTTCAAAAAAATTAAATATTTCGACCTCTGTTTCTTTAACTGTTACTTGATTTGTTTCAAGTTCGGATATTTCTACTATATCATCAATTGTTTTAAGTAAACGGTTTGAACTTCTGATTATAATGTCAAGAAATTCATTTCTTTTTTTGTCGGCAATATCGTTTTCTTTAAGAATTGTCGAGAAACCGATTATTCCGTTCATAGGTGTTCTTATTTCGTGTGATATATTTGATAAAAAAGCAGATTTAAGCCGATTGCTTTCTTCTGCTTTTTCTTTTTCTGCTTTTAACTTTTTATGAGTTTCTTTTAAATCTGCCAAAAGTTTTTTATTCTCTTGTTTGAGCTTGTATAACTGAAGGGCTTCTTTTATAATTTTGCTGAGGTCTTCTTCTTTCCACGGTTTTTGGACGTATTGATAAATTTTAGCTTCATTTATAGCATTTTTAAGGGCACTGAAATCTGTATAACCGGTAATTAATATTCTGTTAAGTTCGGGGTGTTTTTTCAGAGTATATTTTAAAAAGTCGACACCTGTCATTTTTGGCATCCTTTGGTCGCTGAGTATTATGTCTATAGTATTGTTTTTAAGTATACGGATACCTTCTTCAGCTGATTTTGCCGTAAAAATATTGTATTCTTTTTTAAAAATATTTTTGAATATTCTTAAATTACTTTCTTCATCATCAACATAAAGTATTGTGTATTTTTCAGATTTCATCATTGCGGCATTTAAAGGTTGCAGTTTGAGTTTTTATTCAGGTTGTTGTTTTATGTTTTTGTTTTTTACGGCTGTTTTTGTGTAAAAATCAGACATTTTATGCCGCTTTAATTATTGTTTAATTTCAAATTTACAATTTCATTGTTAATATAAAAAATCTGACGGTTGTTTTTTTACGGAAGTTCTTGTTTTTTAGGTAAAATAATAACAAACTCGGTTCCTTTACCTTCTTCAGTTTTTATTTCAATGTTCCCTTTATGTTCTTTTATTATCCCGTATGAAACAGACATTCCTAAACCTGTTCCTTTTCCGACATCTTTAGTCGTAAAAAACGGGTCGAATATTTTGTTTACTATTTTTTTGCTTATTCCGGTACCGTTATCTTTAAAAGATATTTTTACATTTTTACTGTCGGCGGATGTTGCTATTATTATTTTTCCGGACGGTTCTTTTTTTTCTTTAATTGCATCAATACTGTTACTTAAAATATTCATAAAAACTTGTGTTATTTTTCCGGGATTACAATCAATTTCCGGAATTTCTTTATCAAAATGTCTTATTATTTTTACTGAATTTTTGTATTCGTTCCGGAGTATGAGTAAGGATGTTTTTATGTATTCGTGGATGTTTGAGGTTATAAACATATTTTCATCGGTTCTTGAAAATTTTTGTAAACCTTTAATAATCTCTGCTGTTCTGTCAGCTCCTGTTTTGATATCTTTGATTGTTTGGGGCATTGATTCTGCCGCTTCTTTAAAATAAAGTTCTTCTTTAAGTTTTTGTATCTCTTTAATTTTGGCTTTGATATCTTTATCGTCAGGATTTATTTCTTTAATCTTGTTAATGATAATTTCTATGTCTTTAAAATCTTTTTTTAAGCTGTGGATGCCTGTGTAAATAAAATTTACGGGGTTATTTATTTCGTGAGCGATTCCGGCTGTAAGGATACCGAGAGATGCCATTTTTTCTGACTGGATTAATTGTTGTTGTGTTTCTTTAAGCTTTTCTATAATGCTTGAAAGTTCTTCTTTTTGCTTTTTAAGTAATGTGTTTTTCTTTTTTCTCTGTACATATCCGATAAATAAGACAGTAAACAAGCTTGTTCCCAAAATAATTATTATGAAGAATAAATTATTAACGGTCTCTTTTTTCTTGATTATGTCATATTGTTCTTTCAGTTCATTTTTTTGCTGTTCAAGTTCTTTATTTTTTTTATTAATTTCATCTTTTAACAGTTCTAAAGCACTTGCTCCCTTTTTTAGTTCGAGTTGCTGCTTTTTCAGAATATTTTTGCTTGATGATAAACTGTCTGTAAGTGTTTTCAGTTTAAATATTTCATTGTTCAGGTAAGTTTTTTGTTTTTCGATTTGACTTTTATAATTATTTATAACCGAGATAAGTTTATTTTGTTCTTTTTTATGATGATTAATAAGTCTTAGCTGTTTATTGATTAAGTTTTGTTGTTTTTCGGCTTTCTCTCGTGTTTTTTTTATTTCCGAAGTTAATTTTTCTAATTCCTTTTTATTTATTTCCAGTTTTTTTGTTGATTCGTTCAGCTTTCTTTGGGTTTTCATATATAATTCAATAATATCTATTTCGGATCCGCCTGTCAGCAGCAGTTCCGTACTGATTTTTAATTTTCGTTCAAAGATATTACCTTTATTTATTTCAAATAAAACTTTATTATCGTCAGTATCATATAAATTTAACATTACCCGGGATTTGTTATTATAGTTTTCCGTAACCAGAATAATCTTTTTATTTTTACTTTTATCATAAATTTCAGGATATATTGCCAGTTTATCTTGAGCCGTAAAAATAAGACAGGTATTATCGTAATCAATTTCTGAGTTATTATAAACCGTAACGGTTATTGGTTTTTTATTTATTTGTTTATTTGTTTCCAGTTTTTTAAGTTCGGAAATTAATGCTTTGTTTTCTGATATTAAAGCAATTTCATAGAATTTTTTGTTATTGTATTTCTCTGTTTCAGTGTGTTTTGCAAAATTATATATGTAAGCTCCTATGATTTCATTTCTGCCTATTTGTGCGTAAAGTTCGGCACTGTCGGTAACTAAAATTATAACAATAAATGAAATAACGCGAAATATTCTTTTAAAACTGTATTTTATGCATACGGACGTAACGAGACTGCCTGCAGTTTTATCTTTGCAAAGTGATATTTTTTTTATTTTCAATATTTTTGTTGTCATATGTCAAAAAACAGATTTAAGGTATATGTTCTTCCGGGCTGCGGATGATAAGCCGGGATAAAACCTTCCGGATTAGGATTAGTTCGGTAATTATAATCATCAATAAAGCTTGAACCTGTTTCTCTGCCCACTCCGTAAAATTGCTCGTTTAATAAGTTTCTGATATTTAATTGTATGGCAAATTG
>JALSMF010000413.1 GCA_026987795.1 Bacteroidales bacterium | reverse complement strand
AAATTTACAAAAATATTTCTACCTGCGGTGTCGCTCAAAGCGACACCGCAGATCTTATAAATTCTAAAAAAATTGTTCAGACAAATAAAATTATTCACAGCCCTTGCCTTATTTTTTTTGCTGATATTGCTTACAGTCAGCGAAAGGCTTTTTAAGTTGAACAAGAGATTATGTTATGACGACATAACCGAGTTGCCGGAAAATAAAACAGGTCTGCTCCTCGGAACTTCTAAATATATGAAAGACGGCAGCCCGAATTTATTTTACAAATACAGAATTAATGCTGCCGTGCAGCTTTATAAAAGCGGAAAAATAAAATACATTATTGCAAGCGGAGATAACAGAAAAGCAAACTATAACGAACCGAAAAGAATGAAAGCCGATTTAATAAAAGAGGGCGTTCCCGAAAACAGGATTTTTGCCGATTATGCAGGTTTCAGAACATTCGATTCGGTTGTCAGAAGCAAAGAGGTTTTCGGCCAAAATAAAATTACGATAATCTCGCAACGGTTTCACAATTTAAGAGCTGTTTTTATCGCAAAACATTTCGGTATTGATGCCGTTGCCTACAATGCCGAAAGTGTCAGGAACATTGACGGCGTTAAAATAAGGTTCAGGGAACTCTTTGCACGCATTAAGGCATTGCTTGATATTTATGTCCTTAATACAAAACCTAAATATCTCGGCGAAAAAATTTATATACCTTCATCCGATAATTTTCAGTAAGCTGATGAAGGTAATAATTTAAACGAGAGGCAGATTAATTGTCAACAATCATTTTTTTAACGGCATCGGTAAACCAAACCCTGTATTCTCCCGTTTCTTCGTCAGAATAAACAAAATACGCATCTAAACCCGGATTGTTCCGAATAATTTCCTTGCTTTTTTCCAAACCGGATACCATACAAGCAGTAGCATAAGCATCGGCAGTCATACAATCGTCGGCAATAATGGTTGCACTTAAAATATTCTGAAAAGCAGGATATCCCGTATGCGGGTCAATAGAATGAGAATATTTCTTACCGTTTTTTACATAAAATTTCCTGTAATTTCCCGAAGTTGCAACGGCTTTATCGGTTATAGCAAGAATTGTCTGTAAATCTTGCCCTGCAATATCATTCCCTTCATAAGGTTTGTCAATACCCACACGCCACTTCTTGCCGTCTTTAAGTCCTTTTACGGCTAATTCTCCGCCTATTTCAATCATATAATTTTTGATACCTTGTTTTTGAAAAAAATCAGCAATAAAATCAACTGCCTGACCTTGAGATATTGCATTTCCTGATATCTGAATTCTGTCATCCTCTTTTATAAGTTTATTATCAACTATTTTTACCTTATCCATACCCACAAATTGCAGCAGGCTGTCTATTAACGCACTGTCAATTTCGGTTTCTTGTTTTCCGTATCCGAAACCGTAGGCATTAATTAAAGGTCCTACAGTAATATCAAAAGCACCGCCGGAATGTTCGGTAACTTCTTTTGCCTTGTTAAACATCTTTATAAAAAGTTCGTCAACCTCAACGTTATTTCCATGATTTACTTTTGAAATAGTAGAGTAGGGCTCGTAAGTAGATAAAGACATATCAAAAACGTGCAGTAAAGAATCAACCTGTTTTTTCAAATCAGGATGTTCTCCTTCATATACCATATGGTAGGTTGTGCCTTGTGTTTCTCCGGCTATTTTATAAAATTCGCCCGATTTTTTACAGGAAAAAATCGTAATACTTAAAACAATAAAGAGGAAACTGAGTTTTTTCATAATTTTTTTATTTAAAATATAAACAATTTATCACAAAGTTATACAGAAAAAATTTAATTAGTGAATAATATTTGTTAAACATTGTTTAAATAAATAATACGGATATTATTAAAATCTTATAGTTTTGCATAAAAAATAAGAAAAAATAAAACTAAATGATTAACAATAAGAAGATTGTTGTTGTATTGCCTGCATATAACGCCGAAAAAACGTTAGAACAAACCTATAACGAAATACCTTTTGAAATTGTTGACGAAGTTATTTTAACGGATGATTTAAGCAGCGATGACACAGTTAAAGAAGCTGAAAGAATAGGCATAAAGCATATAATAAAACACGATAAGAACAAAGGTTACGGAGCAAACCAAAAATCGTGTTATAACAAAGCACTGGATATAGGTGCCGACATTGTTGTTATGCTACATCCTGATTATCAATACACGCCTAAATTAATTCATTCTCTGTGCTACCTTATTGCAAATGATGTTTATCCTGTTGCAATAGGCTCCAGAATTTTGGGTAAAGGGGCTTTAAAAGGCGGAATGCCTTGGTATAAATACATTGCAAATCGTTTTCTTACATTGTTTCAAAATATAATGATGAGTCAGAAACTTTCGGAATATCATACCGGATACAGGGCTTTTTCAAAAGAAGTTTTAGAAAACATTAATTACAATATTAACTCCGACGATTTCATTTTTGATAATCAGATGCTGGCACAAATATTTTATAAAGGATACGAAATAGCCGAAGTTACCTGCCCTACAAAATATTTTGAAGAGGCATCGTCTATAAACCTTAAACGCAGCATTAAATACGGGATAGGAGTTCTCGGAGTTTCTCTTTCTTATTTTCTAAACAAAACAGGTATATCTAAAAGCAAAATATTTGAATAAAAATCTGAAATTTTTATATTTGAGACGGGTAAAAATATATTTTATTCTGTTATTTCTTACAACGGGCAATATCTCGGCTCAGAGTAATAAGAGTGCAGATGTTTTAATTTCTGAAATAGAAATTACAGGAAATGAAAAGACAAAAGATTATGTAATTCTCAGAGAACTTACCTTTAAAAAAAATGAGTATGTCGCACCGGATAAACTGCTCGAACTCACGGAACAAAGCAAGATAAACCTTCTCAAAACTCCGCTGTTTAATGATGTAAGCATTAATTACGAAATATCAGACTCCGTAAATGTCGAAATAACCGTAAAAGTTGAAGAGCGTTGGTATTTATGGCCTCAGGCAGCCGTTTATTATGTTGACAGAAATTTCAGCAATTGGCTTAAAGACAAGGACTTTTCGAGGATAGACGCAGCATTGGGATTAGAAAAATACAATGTCAGAGGGCGTAACGAAAAACTGAAACTTTATGTACTTTTCGGATATGATGAAGAACTTATTTTCAAATACGACAATTTTTATTTCGATAAAAAAAGAAAACATTCGGGAGCTCTGTTCTTAAAGCAATTAAGACGAAAAGAAACAACCTGTGCAATTGAAAACGACAGAGTAAAAAGAATAAAACTGACCGATAATTATGCCCTTAAATCGTGCAATATTACTTTCAAGTATTCTTTCAGAAAGGATATACTCAATATCCATTCATATTATCTCGGGTTTGAACACCGAAGCGTTGCCGACAGCCTGCTTTTGTGCAATCCGCATTATTTTACGGGCAGCGGAAATTCGGCAAGCTATATGTTTTTAAAATACATATTCCTGAACGATAAAAGAGATTCTCGTATTTTTCCGCTTACGGGACATAATATCAAAATAACGGCAACAAAAAACGGGCTTTTTATATTTCCCGAATCCGAAATTAACTCATTAAAACTTAAAGGCGAATTTTCGAAATATATGCGAATAAATAAAAATCTGTATTTTGCCGGAAACTTGACATTCCAAAAAACGACAGGCAAAAAAAATCCTTTTTTTCTTAATACGGCTCTCGGGTATTCTTCAAATGTAAGAGGTTACGAATATTACGCAATTAACGGAACCGACTTTTTTCTGTTAAAAAATACTCTTAACTTTAAACTTTTGTCAAAAAGAACTTTTCATATTAAGTTTTTGCCTTGGGATAAAATTAACAAACCTTATATTAAAATATATGCTGATATTTTTATTGATGCGGCTTATGTTAAAAACGCGGACATACTATACAACGAGCAAAATTACCTTACAAATAAATATCTGTACGGAACGGGAGCAGGCATAAATATTTTAACATATTACGACTGGCTTTTTCGCATTGATTTTTCCGTAAACAGACAAAAAGAAAGAGGAATATTCCTGCATTTTGAAGCTCCGTTCTAAATGTTTAACAAGTCTCGGTGTGTTTCAAAGAGATGTCGATATTTTATACAAAAAACCCTTACTAATCATTTGACTAATAAGGGTTTTGCTGTTTGTTTGGCGGTCCGGACGAGACTCGAACTCGCGACCCCATGCGTGACAGGCATGTATTCTAACCAACTGAACTACCGGACCTTTTTGCTAAAAGCGATTGCAAAGGTAAATTCTTTTTTATTATGTGCAAAAAATAGTTTAACTTTTTTTAAAAAAACTGAATCTTATATTTCCGTATTTTCTGGATTCTTTAAAATACTCACAGTCTGAAAAATCATTTTTTTTTGAATGTTCCAATATCAGCAGCACATTACTTTTAACGGTAGGATTTTTTAAAATTATTTCGGGCAGTTCTTTTATTTTTTCGTAATTAAAAGGCGGGTCGGCAAATATAACATCGAAATTTAAGTTTTCTGTTTCGGCATAGCTGAAAGCATCGGCACAAATAATATTTCCTTTCAACGGAAACATCTCATCAAACATTTTTTTTATATGAAATGTATAATATTTGCTTATTTCTACGGCAGTAATACTTTTACATCCTTCCGACAAAAATTCCAAACTTATATTACCTGTCCCGGCAAATAAATCAAGAACATCATATTTTGTAATATCATAATTGCTGTTTAAAATATTAAACAGTGCTTCTTTTGCAAAATCTGTTGTCGGGCGAGCTTTAAAATTTTTCGGAGGATATATTTTTTTCCCTTTAAATTTTCCTCTAATAATTCTCATTATGTAAGTTCAGCAGATTGTAAAAAAGGTGCTCTTCTACGTCTTTAAAATCAAATTTGAGACCGCTGTTTAATTTCAGAAAATTAATTTTAGGCAGATATTGATGTATAAAATAATAAAATTCAGTATCTTTTTCTACAAAACCGGAAAAGTTTATGTAAGCTTTGTTTAATTTTATATCGTATTGATTAACGGTATTAAGTACGTAATATATAAAATCATTTTCATTATCAAAATAATAAGTGTTTATCATCTGAAACTTATTATCTTTATAAATACCTATGTCAAAAGATTTTGAATTAACGTTGATTTGGATATAAGGTAACTTGAATTTTAAACTTTCTGCCCTTGTAACTAAATCCGTAATAAAAACATTATTATGATGAACAAAAATTATTTCAGGAAACTTATTAATCATTAAAGTTGTTAAGTCGGAAGGCATCGAAAAAATATTGTAAGAATCAATTTTTTTTATGTAGTTAAAGTGCAATTCCTCATATTCGTCTAAAATATGATTAATAGTAAAATATTTTTTAATTTGTTTTTTGTCGAAAAAATCTTTCGGAATTAAGGTTGACTTGCTGTCGGCAACAGAAAAAAACACGGCTTTATAATTTTTGCTTAAGAACAAGTCTTCTCTAAGCATTGATTCTGCTTTTTCCGTAATGGATTTATCTGCAATCTTTTTATCAAAGCTGTGATGATTAACAGCTGCATATTTTGCTCCTGCAGGGTCTATTATTGCATACGAATAGCCGTATTTGTCAATTTGTAAGGATAAAATATAAGAAACAGTTTTACTTTTAGAGAACCCTTCGGTAAATACAAAGAAATTTTTCATTTTTAAGCCTAAAATTTTAACCGGTCAAAACTGCCTTTTAATTAAGACACTACAAATATATAAATATTTCGTAAAGATAAAATAAATAAGATTAATTAATATTTTTCAAAAAGACATTACATAAAAAAACCGCAAGTTTTACTAAAGTTAACCTGCGGCTTTCAGCAAATAATTAAATCGTTTATTTCTTCAGGTCATATACTTTATCCCAATTACCTTCATTATTATTATTCTCTTCCAGAGAGCCGACCTTTAATCCGGGATAACGGTCATTTTTTATTGCATCATCATTTAAATTAAGGATTAACTGCCTGTCCATTCCGTTCAATAATACAAGATTTGGAACTTTTGCTTCAAAAACATTAATCTTTAATCCTCCGGCATCTACTGTTGCAGTATCCATTTCAAATTTATATCCGTCTGTAAAGGGCACAATTCCGAACCTGCTAAAATCATATCCTCTGAATAAAGTGTCGGCAATCGCAATTCTTAATGTATCTCTTTTTATAATACCCATTTTCAGAGCTACACGTTCTGCTTTTTCCAGATTATTATCCTGCTGTAAATAAATTGAATCCGGAACACTGCCTTCTTTTCTTATTACGGTCAGTGAATCTGTTTGGATAAAATACTTTAAAGTATCAAGATGCGGAGTATATTTACCTGTTTCATTTTTAAATGCAATTTGTGCCGTTCTTATACGCTTCAGCTCATTAACCGTTGCCTGGTATCTTATCTGTTTTTCTTTATTAAATCTTATAGGGGTCATTATGCTTTCGTAAAGCATATATGCTGCAAAAACAGCAAGAGCAGTGAAGATAAAACTTAAAAGATATTTCAGAATTTTATTATACGTTGAAGCAAAAAAACTTCCGGCTATTATCAAAACAACAACAGCAACACCTATACCTATTCCTAATACAGTTAACGGAATCTCAATGCCGTCAGTAACTGCAAATAATATTATTTCTGCTAATATAAAATAAACAACATAAGAGCCGTATTTTATCAGCTTATTTTTCGATAAACTTTCGTTAAAAGTTATAAATGCAACACCGGCTGTAGCCAAAATCAATATAATTATGAATAAAGTCATTATCTTTTAGTTTTTTTGTTCGCTTGCAAATTTAAAAAAAATATCTTTTTTAATAATTTTTTTATTAAATATTTTCAAAAATAGCCTGCGATACCCGTACATTTAAAAAATAAATTTAATTTCACAATCTTAAATATATGCAAATGCTTAGTGACTACCTATATAATGAAATTATTTCGGAACTTGATTTTAAACCTTTGGAGGGTCAAAAAAAAGTAATTAAAAAACTGTCTGAATTTGCGGGTGCCGAAAAAAACAGAAATGAAATATTTCTCTTAAAAGGATATGCAGGAACCGGAAAAACAAGTATTATAGCTGCAATTGTAAAAGCTCTGAGTAAAAACAAAATAAAAACAATCCTCACGGCACCTACCGGAAGAGCCGCAAAAGTATTAAGTAAATATGCAAAGAAAGAAGCATTTACCATTCATAAAAAAATATACAGACAACAATCAAGCTCAGGTGCATTCGGAAAATTTGTTCTTGATGTTAATCTTCATAAAAATACAATTTTTATTGTTGATGAAGCCTCAATGATTGCAAACCAATCGTATGAAAACGTAAATTTCGGATCGGGAAAATTACTTGACGATCTTATAGAATATGTTTATTCCGGGCAGAACTGTAAATTAATTCTCACAGGCGATACGGCACAACTCCCGCCTGTTAAATTGGAAATAAGCCCCGCACTTGATATTAAAACTTTGGAAATATACGGTTATGATGTCATTGAATTTGAACTGACAGAAGTAGTAAGGCAGGAAAAAGAATCGGGAATATTGTATAATGCCACAAAATTGCGCGAAATACTGAAAAAAAGTATGCAATATAACGAGAGGACAGTATTTAAAGGATTTCCGAGAATAAAAACAGATGTTTTTAAAGATATTGAAAAAATAAACGGCGCCGACTTAATAGATGCCATATCCGATGCCTATCATAAATATTCCGAGCAGGATACGGTT
>JALSMF010000412.1 GCA_026987795.1 Bacteroidales bacterium | reverse complement strand
TGGCAGAATTAATCAACGAAATTTCATAAAACAAAGAAAGACGGTTCGTATTTCCGTCCTTCATATTTTTATAATACCCGACAATATTATTTAACCGTAATTATCCTGTTGTCAGATTTGTAATTTTTCCTTTTTCCTATCTTTAGAGTTAAAATACCGTTTCGCATTTTTGCCTTTATTTTATTCTCGTCTGCACTTTCGGGCAAATTGAAAATACGCTGAAAAGAAGAATAAGAATATTCTTTTCGTATAAAATTATTCTTATTATCTTCTTTTTTACGGGTTTTTTCCGAAGAAATAATCAGGCAATTATCCTGAATTTTTATGTCTATATCTTTTTTATCAAAACCTGGCAGAGCGATATTCAGTTTATATTCGTTATTTTCATCAGAAATATTAACAGACGGAACATTGAAACTGAGAATGTCAGTTTCGTGCTTATCCCTGTTTCTTTTCTCTCTGAAGCTTTCAATTATATTCGGAAATATTTTTATGTCATGCTTTAATTTTGGGAATTTCATAGCTGTTGATTTTAAAGGTTAGACAATAAAAACCGGAAACAAAAAGTGCCGGTTATTATCTTCCGGCACTTGAGCTGTTTTGTTATGCAATGGCTATTTTTTTTGCCGGTTTAGGTTTTGCTTCCTCTTTTTTCGGAATTATTACTTTCAAAATACCGTTGTCGTATTTAGCATTAATTTTTTCTTCGTCAACGGTGTTAGGAAGAGTAAACGAACGACTGAAAGATTGATAACTGAACTCTCTTTTTGTGAATTTTTCACCGTCTTTGGTTTCATTTTCTACTTTTTTCTCTGACGATATTGTTAAAACATCGCCGTTAAGTTCAATTTTAAAATCTTTTTTCTCTAAACCGGGTGCAGCCATTTCAACTTCAAATCCGTCATTGCTTTCCTTAATATTTACGGAAGGCAAAGTAGTATTTGTGCTTGAATAATTTCTGTTCGACCAGTCAAATAAGTCATTTTCAAAAAATTGGTCGAATAAACTCGGTAACTGATTAAATCGTGCAAGTGTCATAGCTAAATCCTCCGTATTTTTTAAGTTAAACAATATTTTTAATTCGAAATTTCAACATTATATTTTCAAATTATATTCCAAAATTAATATTCTGCCAAAATGTCCTTTGGGTATTTGCCGTAAGAATGATGTCTTTTTTGAAGAAGATGCAAATTTGTTATTAATTTGTTTATTATAAATACTTTACATTTTTAGTTATTTGCGGTGTTGTGCTGACAATATGACTTTAAATATTGTCATTTATCTAATTCGGAAATAACTTTTAACAGTTAATAAATCAAATTGCATATTGAAAATTTCTTTTATATTTTTGTTGCCGACTTATGGAAAATTTTATTGTATCGGCAAGAAAGTATCGTCCTCAAGACTTCAAGTCAGTTGTAGGACAGTATTCTATTACAACAACGCTTAAGAATTCAATTAAGACAAAGCAATTAGCTCACGCCTATTTATTTTGCGGACCTCGAGGGGTAGGGAAGACCACTTGTGCCAGGATATTTGCCAAAACCATAAACTGTTCAAACCCTGCGAGCGATTTTGAAGCTTGCAACGAGTGTGAATCTTGTATTGCTTTTAATGAAAATCGTTCGTATAATATTCACGAATTAGACGCAGCATCAAATAATTCGGTAGAAGACATAAGAAATCTTATCGAACAAGTCAGAATTCCGCCGCAAATAGGAACTCACAGCGTATATATTATCGATGAGGTGCATATGCTGTCATCTCAAGCGTTTAATGCTTTTCTGAAAACTCTGGAAGAACCGCCCGAATATGCAATTTTTGTTCTTGCTACTACCGAAAAACATAAAATTCTTCCTACCATTTTATCCAGATGTCAAATCTTTGATTTTAACAGAATAAAAATTGAAGATACGGTAGAATATCTTGCCTATGTTGCCGAGCAAGAAGATATAGAGGCAGATAAAGATGCACTGAACATTATTGCACAAAAAGCAGACGGAGCCATGAGAGATGCCCTGTCTTTTTTTGACCAAATAGTAAGTTTTTCCGGAAAAAAAATAACATATAAACAAACAATCGAGAACCTCAATGTTCTTGACTATGACTACTATTTTAAACTAACCGATTTCATCTTGGAAAACAACATTTCTCAATCTCTTCTGATTTTTGATGAAATATTGAATAACGGCTTTGACGGAAATCATTTTATAAGCGGTTTAAGTTCTCATTTCAGAGACCTGATGGTTTGTAAAGACCCTGTTACCGTTCAATTACTTGAAGTAGGTTCAAATATTAAGGAAAAATATAAAAAACAAGCCGGAAAAACAGATGTTAACTTTTTGCTTAAAGCTCTTGATATTTCAAATCAAACGGATTTAGCATATAAGGGCAGTAAAAATAAAAGACTTTTGGTAGAGTTGGCACTTATGAAAATGTGCAATATATCAGTTGAATCAAAAAAAAAAACTGAATCTGTAAGTTCAGAAAAAAAAGCTGATGACAAAAAAGAAGATCTAAGCGTAACACAAGAGAAAAAAACAGAATATAAGAAGGAATTAACAAAAACAACTTCAAATCATCGCAGAATATCCATAAACGGTGCGATAAATAAAAAAAACACTTCAAATACGGAAAATAAAAAATCTGATGAACCCGAAACAACAATTCGGGATACTTCATCCGCAGTGAGTATTAAAGATGCATGGAATGAACTCATTGAAAAGTTCAATAAACAAGTGCGTATGTATAATGCCCTTAAAGCAGGCAATTTAACGGTTATTGATAAAAATACGGTTGAGTTTACCGTAATCAATAAATCATTAGAACAGAAATTAGCAGAAATAAAACCTCGAATAGTAAATTTCCTGAGAAATAAAACCGGAAATAAAAACTTAGAATTTAAATATAAGCTTGCAAATGATACCAAGTCAGGAGAACAAAACTTTATTTATACCGACAGAGATAAATATAAATATCTTGTAAATAAAAATCCGAATCTTGAAGAACTAAAAAGAAACTTTGATTTAGATTTCTGATTTTTTACTGTTTACGGACGAATAGTATATAACAGAAGATAAAAAACACAAATTTTAACACTATTCGTTATATAAATTGACTATTTTTGCGGAAAAATACAAATAACAATATTAAACTGATAATAAGATGACAAATAAAAATTCTAAAATTACATGGACACATGTTGATGAAGCACCTGCTTTAGCCTCATATTCGTTATTGCCTGTTGTAAGTGCTTTTACAAAAGCTGCCGGCGTTGAAGTCGAAACAGCCGATATTTCTCTTGCGGGGCGTATTATTGCCGCTTTTCCGGAAAAACTTACGGAAAAGCAAAGAATTAAAGACTATCTTGCCGAACTCGGAGAACTTACAAAAAAGCCGGAAGCAAATATTATTAAACTTCCGAATATAAGTGCATCTGTTCCGCAGTTAAAAGAAGCAATAGAGGAATTGCAGTCGAAAGGTTACAATATTCCGGACTATCCCGAAGAACCTAAGACTGAAGAAGAGGAACAATTGAAACAAAGATTTGCCAAACTTCTCGGCAGTGCGGTAAACCCTGTTTTAAGGCAAGGAAATTCTGACAGAAGAGCAGCGACATCCGTAAAAGAACATGCCTTAAAAAATCCGCATAAAATGATGAAGCCTTGGGGGGGGAATTCCAAGACACACGTTGCTCATATGAAAGAAGGCGATTTTTTCGGAAACGAGCAATCGTTTGTAACGGAAAAAGCTGTTGAATTTAAAATCATTCTGGAAAATGAAAACGGAAATGTTACAGTTTTAAAAGATGATTTAAAGTCTGCAGAAGGAGAAGTCTTAGATACTACGTTTATGAGTAAAAAAGCCCTTCGCAAATATTTCGAAGAGAATATTGAGGATGCAAAAAAAGAAGATGTTTTACTTTCACTGCATCTTAAGGCTACTATGATGAAAGTGTCAGACCCTGTTATGTTCGGTCATGCAGTTTCAATTTATTACAAAGAAATTTTGGAAAAACATTCTGATACAATTGAGAAACTCGGGGTGAACCTTAACAACGGAATAGGAGAGTTATATGATAAAATAAAAACACTTCCGGAGAGCAAACAAAAAGAAATAAAAGAAGATATTAATGCAATATATGAAGTAAGACCGAAACTTGCGATGGTAGACTCCGATAATGGTATAACAAATCTTCATGCTCCTAATAAAGTAATTGTTGATGCGTCTATGCCGGTTGTAATCCGTGACGGAGGCAAAATGTGGGGACCCGACGGAAAACTTCGCGATACTAAAGCTATGATTCCTGACAGGAGTTATGCGGCTATGTATCAGGTTGTTATTGATGACTGTAATTTAAACGGACAGTTTGACCCCTCCACAATGGGAAATGTCTCTAATGTGGGGTTAATGGCTCAAAAAGCCGAAGAATACGGTTCTCATCCCACTACTTTTGAAATACCCGAAAACGGAACGGTTAATGTTATTGACAAAGACGGAAATATTTTGTCGAAAAGCAAAGTTGAAAAAGGAGATATATGGAGAATGTCAAGGGTAAAAGATATTCCGGTTAAAGACTGGGTGAAACTCGGAGTAAACAGAGCAAGAGCTACCGGTTCTCCGGCTGTTTTTTGGTTAGATAAAAACAGAGCTCACGATGCACAAATAATTAAAAAAACAGAAAAATACCTGAAAGAACTCGATCTTAACGGACTTGAAATTCACATAATGTCGCCCGAAGAAGCAATGAAATTCACACTTAAAAGAGTAAGAGAAGGTAAAGATACAATATCCGTTACCGGAAATGTTTTGAGAGATTATCTTACGGATTTATTCCCTATTCTCGAACTCGGAACAAGTGCCAGAATGCTTTCGATAATTCCTTTACTTGCAGGAGGCGGTTTGTTTGAGACAGGAGCAGGAGGCTCAGCACCTAAACACGTAGAACAGTTTATGAAAGAAGGTCATTTAAGGTGGGATTCTCTCGGAGAGTTTTTGGCTCTTACTGTTTCCTTAGAATTTTTTGCGGAAAAATACGGTAACAAAAAAGCCGCAATTCTTTCATCGGCATTAGATAAAGCTGTAAGTAAATATCTTGAGAACGGAAAATCTCCGTCAAGAAAAGTCGGAGAACTTGATAACAGGGGCTCGCATTTTTATTTAGCTCAATATTGGGCTGAAGAATTAGCTAAACAAAATGAAGATGTTGATCTTAAAAATAAATTTGCCGAAACAGCAAAACAATTGAAAGAAAAAGAACAGGATATTTTAAAAGAAATTGCCGAAGTTGAAGGAAAACCGAAAGATTTAGGCGGCTATTATCATCCTGATTTTGAAAAAGTCGAAAAAGCAATGCGTCCGAGCGTTACTTTAAATAAAATTATAGACAATTTAAAATAATTAACTTTAAAAATAAAATAACTATGTTAAAAGAAAAAGTAGAAAAAGCCCTTAACAAACAAATAGAACTGGAACTTTTTTCATCTCAATTATATCTGTCTATGGCTTCTTGGGCTGAAAAAAACGGATATAACGGTTCTGCAGATTTTCTTTATATTCATTCAGATGAAGAAAGAGAACATATGCTGAAGCTGTTTCGTTTTGTTAATGACAGAGGAGGACATGCAATTGTTCCGGAAGTAAAACAGCCGAAACTCGAATACGATTCAATTAATGCCGTATTTGAAGAAATATTGGAACACGAAAAAATGATTACTTCCGAAATTAACAATTTGGTAGGAGTCTGCTATGAAGAAAAAGATTTCACAACCGTAAACTTTTTGCAGTGGTATGTAGAGGAACAAGTAGAAGAAGAAAGTTTATTCAGCAATATTCTTGATAAACTTAATTTGCTGGGAGGAGATAAAGCAAGATTTTACATGTTTGATAATGAGATGGGAAATTTATCGGCAACAAGCACTGATTCCGAAGACGCAGAATAAAATAATAAGTTTTTTATTATAAAAACTTGACTTTTGTAATATACTGTTGTATCTTTATACAAACAGTAAAAGTCAAAATGGCAGAAAACCGAAATACTTATTATTGTCCTGCCTGCTCGGCTTCTTTGAGTATAGGAAATAATGTCGTTTTAACCGTTAAAAAAGAAAACGGAGAAGGCGGCATTATTTTTTTAGATTCAAAATTAGGTGATTACACTAAAGTAAAACATTCTTCTTTGCTGTTTGAGGAAGGAGAAAGGGTCTTTTTGCACTGTCCCGTTTGCCGTAAGGACCTGTTATGTATTCCGGATTATAATTTAGCAAGGCTTATGATGAAAGATGAAAACGAAGAATATCTTACGGTATTATTTTCAGTAATTTACGGAAAAGAAATAACTTTGGTAATAAAAGACAAAATGGTTCATAAAAAATACGGAAAACATCACGACGAAATCAATTTTGAAAATTTATCTTTTTGCAAGTAGTTAAAAAAGATACTTTTAATGACATTATCCTAAAAAGTGTATAAAGTCGATTTTCGAATTGACTTTATTTTTAAGGATAAATTATGTCATGTCGCTAAACGCCCTCGAAACGGACGTTTAGCGGACATGTTAGGGTGAGTTTATGTTTTTATTCAATCTGAATCTTAGGGATTGCATTCATTCCTACTGTACATCTTATGTTAATAACATTTTCTCTGAAAATTATCGGAATTTTGTACAATTCATTATAAGATTCTAATTCAAGAAAATATTTTTTAGATTTGTCTTTAAGTATCAAAATCATCTTTTCTTTATTCTCAAGACCTCCAACATAATAGTTATTTATGTAGACAGGATAAGATACTGCTGAACCAAATACCTTATTCGGTCTGTATAAGTTAATAACAATTCCTTCTTTTTTGGTAGTGTCAGTTGCAAATTCAAAAATAGAATCTGGAATTTGCGTTATTTTAAAAACATCAGCTTCTATGTCGTAACTTTGTGAGTAAAATGGACCTTTTGGAAATTGAATATTTATTATTTTTATTGCATTACCCCCTAAATAATTCGCTCCTTTTTTTAATAAGTTTATTGATTGGTCTGTTCTATACTTTGATGTAAATAAATTACCTTGCATTTTAATTGTTCCAATTAATTCATAATCATTTAGCAAATCTTGATTTTTACCAAATACATAAATATTTGCTGAAGTAGAATTAGTTAAAACTCTATCTCCTGTCAATGTTGACAATTTTGGTGAGCATGATACTAAAAAAACTAATAAGATTATAGATAATTTTCTCATAAATATTTTATTATTCACCTAACGGCAGTTCGTCTAAAAAACTGTTTTACTTTGCTAATTTATGAATAATCCTCAATTTTTCAAAAGAAATCAGATTTTCGGAGAGACAGGGAAAAAATCGATAACTCTACGGGATTACTTTCTTGCTTACTTCATCAAAAGAAGCATAAAATAAAACGAGCTGATTTATGTTTTGTCCTTCGATGTATTTCAGATATTAAATATAAGCGAGATATGCAAGTTTTTTTACTCTTTTTTAATTTAAAAAAACAGGGTGTTTTTTAGACGGTCGGATGGGGGGAATAAACGCAGTTCTGCTTTGAGGGCGATTTTGAGCAAACTTGTTTGCGTCAAAATGAAAGCCCGGAAAAGCGGGACCAAATTGCTTTTAGCAGGAGTTGTCGTGAGTTTTCACTCGATGTGCAGATAAATCTGCTGTTTAATTCAGGTTCTGCCCTGCAATTTGGTTTAGCGACCTGTTGGTCGTGAATTTCCCGAAGGGGCGGGAGTGCAAAGCACGGAGCAA